>JACPAN010000039.1 GCA_016180815.1 Elusimicrobiota bacterium | reverse complement strand
GCGCGCGCCGGCCCATCCATTGATGCGAACGAGGGAAACGGGCGATGCTCGCGCCCCGGCGGTCAAAAATGGTCAAGGTGGCGCCCGGCGGCAGCTTGGCCTTGGCGGCCAGGCGCGAAATAACGGATAAATCAACGGCCGCAAAAACAACGCCGCGGATTCGCCCTGTTTCATCCATCACCGGCTGGCCAAAATTAATTGTCGCCTTCTTCGTAATGCGGCCGATTTGGAAATCACCCGCAACGAAATCCTTTTCTTCCATCGCCCGCTGATACCAAGACCGGTCCCCGGCGTTAAAAATTTTATCCGCCGGCACGGCGCTGCAAAAAATATCGCCTTTGTCATCCGTTGCGCCTAAATTGGCGTAACTGGGGTATTTTCTGATCAAATCAGCAAAAAACCGGGAACAGGCCGCCCCCTGGCGCCGGCGCACCTCCTCAAGACCCGCCAAGGAAGTCAACAATTGGCGCACGCTCTCCACCAAACGCTCCTGATGGGCGACGGTCAGGTTCACCATGCGCTCGATATTTACTTCGATCTCCCGCGACGCCCGGCGCCGCTCCTCGAAAGCGCCCCAGCAAAGAATCATTAAACCCGGCATCAGGGCGATCACGACGATCAAAAAAAGATTCCCCCGCAAAGTGAAAATGGGAAAACCGCGCTTCAGGAGCATGAATATGTTTTACCCACGACCGCTCGCGATAGCAAGAAAAAGGTCATTTTCCGTCGAGTAAATGACCCGAATCAACGAGTCGGCAAGGTTAAAGCAAGGGGGTCAAAACAGGAAAAAATAGATCAGGATCGCCGGGCCAGCCGATACCCGGCGCCGGGTACGGTTTCGATGGAGCAAAGGCCCTCGAGCGCGTGTTTTAAACGGGAAATTTCAACCGCCACCTCATTATCGCGCACCGGGCCGCTGGGCCACGCATAACGCAAAAAATAACGCGCAGAAACCGGTTGAGGATAATGCTTAACCAAAAGCCAAAGAAGATTAAACAAACGCGGAGGCAAACGCCGGACCCCGGACTCCCCGGCGCAAACGTCGCGCTTGCGGCGATTAAGCGCCAAACCCGCCGCCTCCAGCGTACCGCCGGAGGGACGATTGGTGATCGCGCTGCGTCTCAGCAGGGCTTTGGCATGGCCCACCAAACGTTTGAGCGTAAAGGGTTTGGGCAAATAAGCGTCCGCGCCGAAAGCGATGCTTTTCATCCGGTCGTTTTCGCTCAAACGCTGGCCGGTAATGACCAGAATCGCCGCGTCCTTGGTCGCGCGGTTTGATTTAAGCGCCCGGCAAATGCTCGCACCCGTTTCGCCGCGGCCTAAAACCCAATCCAAGATCATCAACTGAGGTCTGTACGCCAGAGCCGTGGCCAAGACCTTTTTGCCGGAGCGCAGAACGCAGACGGAACAATCCGGGATGCTCTTGCTTAACGTGCGTTGAACCAGCTCGGCGATAGAAGCGTCGTCGTCAACGATCAAAATCCTGGGCATTTCAGTCGGCCTTAAGGGTCCCTAAGGCCTAATTTCAAACGCCGCTCGATCATCTCCGCCAATTCCCGGCTGCCGAAAGGCTTGGTGATGTAGGGCAGCTTGTTTGTTTCAAAAAATTCAAACGATCCGGCGGAAAGAACATCCCCAGTCATAAAAATAAGGCGCTCGCAAAAGGCCGGGTGATCAGCCTTAAGCGCCCGGTAGAAATCCCGCCCATTCATGCCCGGCATCTCAAGATCAACCAAAAGAAAATCATACTTTTTGCGCTTGATTTTTTTAAGCGCCGGGGCTCCGCCGTAAACCGCTTCCCCAACATGCCCCATCTTTTTTAAAAGCCTGGCCGTCATTTGAGCCAGATTCCGCTCATCATCGACGACCAAAATTTTTTTGCCTTCAACAGCCCTGGTTTCGCGGCCGAGCCCCATTGTTTCAAGGCGCTCTCCCCCGGCGGGCGGCGCCGGCAGGCGCACGGCAAAGACAGCGCCCTCCGCCGGGACGCTCTCCGCGGAAATCGTCCCTGCGTGATCGGCAACGATCTGGCTTGTAATGGCCAAGCCCAATCCCGTGCCGCGCCCGGCTTCCTTGGTGGTAAAAAACGGATCGAAAATTTTGTCCTTAAATTCGGCGGGAATGCCCGGCCCGTTGTCTTTAATCTCGACGCAGACATAACCGTCATCCTGAGATAAACCGATGGCCACGCGGCGGTCATGGCGCTCCTTGACGGAAAGCGCGTCGCAGGCATTCTGGATAAGATTTAAAAAAACCTGTTCCAACTGCTGGAAATTCCCCCAAACCGCAGGGACGGCGGCCGGACGGTAATCGATGCGGATGCTGTCGGCCTTGGACATGCGGTATTCCAGCAGCGTTAAAACGGAACGGATCACCCGGTCGATATCCACGGGTTTTTTCTCCGGGGAGCCATGGCGCACAAAAAGCAGCAGATTCTCCACAATGCGCCGACAGCGTTGGGCATGATTCTGGATTTGCTTTAAATCCCGATGAAGTTCCGGCGGGCAGCCGTCGGATTGAATCAGCTCGGCGTAACCGGTGACGCCGTTTAAGGGATTGTTCAGCTCATGGGCGATGCCGGCAATGAGCCGGCCCACGGTCGATAGTTTTTCGGAACGGATCAAATGATTCTGAAGCTTCTTCTGCTCAAACTCGCGCTCCTTGAGTTTGGCCGCCATGTCGTTGAACGCGCCGGAGAGAATCCCCATTTCAGCCGGCTCTTCGACTTGCACACGGAAATCAAGATTACCCCGGGCCAACTCGCCGGTGGCCTCGACAAGACGGCGAATCGGGCGCGTCATGGAGCGCACCACCAGAATAATCAAACCGATGCTTAAAAAAGCCGCGGCCAAACCAACCGCCAGCGACAGATCGCGGATGCGTCTTAAAGGAGCCAAAAAATAATCAGGCTCCATAACCAGGTGAATGCGCCAAGGCTGACTCTTGAGCGCGGCCGACCGGTAAACGCCGTTGCCGACCTCCACCTTACTGCCGGCGATGATTTCTCCCTGCGCGTGCTCAAGATAAGCCGACCCCTGAGCGCCGAAACCGGTCAATCTCAGTTTCTTTTCGATATTGTCAAGGCCGTAACCCAAAGCCAGCACGCCGAGAGGCTCTCCGATGGGATTTCGAATGGGCGCGGCGTAATAAATCAACGTTTCTCCGTTGGGACCGGACTGATTGATGGAGGCATAATGCCCCTCCGGCGTTTCAAGGGCCTTGGCCAAATAGGGCGTGTCCATGGGCTTTTTGCCGGCCGGCTGCGATTGACCGCCCACGATTCGACATATCTCCCGTCCCCGCGCATCGCTATAGATGATCAAGGGATAAACGCCGACTCGCGAGGCAAAAGCCCCTAAAAATTTCTCAAGACCCGCCCGGTAAACGGCCGCCTCCTGCAGAAGGCCGTAATCCACATTGTTGTGATAATCAAGAAAAAGCGGGTTTTGGGCCAAGGTCAACAAATCACTCGGCCGCTGCTCAAGCTCATGCTCGATATCCTCGGCCAAACGGTTGACCAAAGCGGACGCGCCGTTTTCAAGGGTGCTGATGGTGAAATGCTTGAGCTGGTAGTAATTGAGCCCAAGAACGATCAAAATAGCCCCGGCGCCGCAAGGCAAGATGCCCAAGAGGAGCCGTTGTTGAATGGAGATGGTCCGCTGTGCCGGCATCAGGCCAGGCACGCCGCCTCCTTTTCTAAAAAATTAGTTTTGTTTAATCCGAACCGACTTCGGCGGCCGCCCGTTCCGTTTTCTTGGGGATGGGCAGCTCTATGCGCAAAAATTTTCCTGCGGCCCGGACCAAATCAAGCAAAGGAAAAGGCTTGTAAAAAAGCTTATGGATGCCGTAATGGCCCAGGCTTTTATCAAGCGTTATTTTCTTGCCGGTCATCGCCAGAATTTTGATCGAGTGCATGTCGTCGACCGAGCGCAGTTTCGTGCACAGCTCAAAGCCGTCCATGCCTGGCATCACGATGTCGAGAATCATCAAATCAGGCTTTTCGCGCCCGATATTAAGCAGGGCCTCCACGCCGTTGGGCACGCACGTCAGAGCAAAATAATCTTCATATTTCTTGAATGTCCGCTCGATCAGCTGTATCATTTCCGGGTCATCATCCACGACCATAATGGTCTTGCGGTCCGAATTAAGTTCCGACGGAACAGGGATATTGTATTTCTTCAAAAAATCGATCAGATTGCGCCGCAGAACCCTGCGGTGGCCGCCCGGCGTGATATAAGCCTTCAAATCTCCGGACTCGATCCAATTGATCACCGTCGCCGGATAAACGTCGCAAATTCGCCCGATCTCAGTGGTGGTATAGGTTTTTTCCGCCATTTTTTCTCCTTTTTGTGAATTTTTACTATTTTAACATTTATTATTGAGAACCTTTTTAAGCGCCTGAACGAACGTTCGGTTCTCAAAAGGCGTGCCGATGGAGACGCGCACATAAGACTCAAGCCCCTGATCGCTCAACGGCCGAATAATAATTCCAAAATCCAAAAGCCCTTCAATCAAATTCTGCGCAATCTGCGGCGAACTAACTCTTACATCATGTCCAACAACAACGCCCTTTTTCTGAACAATTAAATAATTTTCAAGTAAATAATTAGCAGCTGCCCTTCCCAAAATTTTAGCATCTTCTATTTCAAATTGCTTGCCTACAATCCCCCTCATATCATATTTTTTAAAAACTTCATCC
>JACPAN010000038.1 GCA_016180815.1 Elusimicrobiota bacterium | reverse complement strand
CGGGAAATCGTTTCAAAAAACGCGCTGATATCCGAACCCAGGGTCGCGTCGCTGGTTAAGAGCCCCAGGTCGGTATACTGGCGCGCTGTTTTGGGATGATAATTGCCGGTTCCCAGGTGAAGATAAGAAACCTCGCCGCCGTTTTCCTCGCGGATAATTTGCGTGACCTTGCTGTGGACTTTGAAATGGCCCAGGGCGGGCACGACCGAGGCGCCCGCTTTTTTTAACTCGGACATCCAGCGCATATTATTGAGCTCATCGAAGCGGGCTTTGATTTCCACATAAACGGTGACCTTCTTGCCCTGGCGGCAGGCTTCTTTGAGCGATTCCATGAGGGGGGATTGCTGCCCGGCGCGGTAGATGGTGTGGTAAATGCGCTTGACCTGGGGATCGCGCGCCGCTTGATCCATTAAATTGACGATGGCGTCAAAGGAATCGTAAGGATGATGCAGCAGGATATCGTGACGCCGCAGCAAGGCAAACATACGCTGCGGATTCTCCAGCGGCGAGGGAAGTTTGGGTTCGATGGCGGGGTAGCGCAGGTCGCGTTCGTCGCTGTCGTAAATTCTCATCAGCGTCATCAGGTCAAGCGGCAGATCAAATCGGTACATGGCCGCGGAATCAAGCCGGAGCGTGGTCGCCAGGAAAAAAGCGCCTTCGGAATATTGCGGGGCATCCACCTCCAGGCGCACGGGTTTGCCCCGGCTTCGCCCTTCGAGGCCCTGGATGATTTGTTCTTCAAGCGTTTCTTCGTCTTCCGGCCGTACGCGCATATTGGCTTCCCGAATAATTTTAAAGGGGAAGGCCTCGATGACTTCGCGGCCCGGGAAAAGCTCGGCGGCCTTGGCGCAAAGCCAGCGCTCGGCCAGGGCAAAGCGCCGGCTTCCGGGCAGCTCGATTAAGCGTCCAGCTTTATCCTCAATGGAGAGGATCGCGTATTCTTTGGCAAAGCGTACAAACACATGGATGCGTCCGGCCGGTAGCGCCGGGAATGCGTCTTTGGCTTGGCGAAGAAAAATTTTGACAAGAGGGAGGCGCTCTTTGATCCCAGCATCGAGTTCAGTGTCGCCGTTGAAGTGAGCATGAATTTCAATTCCATTTTGGCGCAGGGTTTCGATAATCTCGCTGAACACCTGGGCTTGGCGTGTTTTTTGCGCCAGCACGCGTTCGCGGATTTGGCCGTATACTTCCGAGGCTTTGAGTCCGTCGGGATAGCGCTGCCCCGGGTCCGCTGCAACGGTGCGGGCAATTTCAGCCACACGGATCATGAAAAATTCATCCAAGTTGGAACTGACGATGGCCACAAAGCGCAGCCGTTCCAGGGGCGGGACGGTGGCGTCCGCGGCCTCGTTTAAAACCCGGTCGTTGAAATCGAGCCAGCTTAATTCCCTGTTGATGAAAAGTTCGGATTTCTTCAGGTCTTCGGCGTTTGGCACGGGGGCGGCATGTTCGTTGATTTGTTTTAAAAGCTGCTGCCAATTCGACAGGAGCTCAGGAGAATCGGGGGCGGTTTTTTGTTCAGACATGGGGATGGCCGGTTTCATCGATGATGACAATAGGAACCCGTATATTTTATACCACTTGGGGGGAGTTGAGCCGTTATAAAAAAAGCGAAAATGGTAGAAGAATTGACACATGGACGCTGCATTTAAGAAGAAACCCTGCTTGGTCGGCATTGCCGGCGGCTCGGGATCGGGGAAAACCACGTTCGCCCGCAAGATCGTGGCTCAATGCGCGGCCATCGGCATCGAAGGACAAATATTTTCCCTCGATAACTATTATAAACCTCTCGGCCATTTAAGCCTCGAAGAACGGGAAGCCTATAATTTCGATCATCCCGATGCCGTGGATTTGCCTTTGGCGTTGGAGCATTTGAAAAAACTTCGCTCCGGGGCCGTGATCGAGCAGCCGGTTTATGATTTTAAACTGCACACTAGGGCTCAAAAAACAGCGACGCTCAAACCAACGCCCTTGGTTGTCGTTGAGGGTCTCTACGCTTTTTATTTTCCCGAGTTTTTAAATTTTTACGATTACAAGCTTTTCGTTTCAACCGGCCTGGCCACCGCGGTTTTGCGAAGAATCGAGCGCGACATCGCGGAGCGCGGCCGCAGCGTAACCCAGGCTAAACACCAGGTGTTGACCACGGTTCTTCCCATGTACGAGACTTATGTCAAGCCGACCCAGAAAAACGCCCATTTCTCCATCAACTGGGACGGGGAAGAAATTCCGGAGAAGGCGACCGAAGGCATCGTGCGCATGCTGCGGGATTATTTTCAGTAAACCCATGGGACAGGTTTTAATCGTTGAGGATGAGCCGGTCACCCAGAAAATTTTAGTCAAGGCCTTCCAAAAGTGGGGTTACAAAACGTTGGCGGCTTCAACCTTGGCCCAGGCCCAGCGTTTGCTCGGGCAACGCAAGGATATCGCTCTGGTGATTCTGGATCTTATGCTTCCCGACGGCGACGGCATCAAGCTGTGCCGCAAAATCAAGCGCAACCCGCAGACCAGGCTGCTGCCGGTCGTCGTGTTGACGAGCTTAAAGCGCTTTCGCTATGCGATCCATGCTTATCGCAACGGCGCCGATCTTCATTTGACCAAGCCCATTGACTTGGCCAAGCTTAAGCAATATGCCAAGGCCATCGTCCATCGTCTTCCTTATCGCGGCGAACGGCCGCATTTTTTGACCTACGGAGCCCTGACGTTTCAGCCGGACGAGAACAAGGTGTTTGTCCGCGGCCGGGCGCCATTACATTTACCCGTCAGGCTGTTTGGCCTTCTTTACCTCTTGGCCTTGCGCCAAGGAAAAGTCGTTCCCCGGGTCGTTTTGGTGCGCCGGCTTTGGAAAAATAGCGTTCGTGATAAGGAAGTGGATGTCGCCGTGTCGCGCCTGCGCCGGCACCTGGGCCCCAAGCTTTCTAGGCTCGTTAAAACCGTCTCCGGTCAAGGCTACGCCCTGGCGCACGATTTGACATAACCCTTAGCGCTACAGTCTCAGCGCTAGCGTAGTGCGTCCAACACTTCTTTACTTTTGGCGTCATTCCCGCGAAGGCGGGAATCCAGGCCTGGACCCCGGCTTTGGCCGGGGTGACGAATGCAAAGGGATTTATGACGCACTACACTAGGTTGCAGGGCGGTTGCAATTCGGCCCTTTTTCCCTCGTAAAAACATCTCCTTGTGGACAGAATTTTTTCTTCCTTCTAGGATTTATAGGCGAAATAGAAGCGGCGCCAAGAGGAGGGAAACGTTATGGTTCCAGAACGGTTTCGCGGAAAAGGGAGAATTATCGTTATTGACGACGACGAGGTGACGCTTAAAACAATTTCTTTTTTGCTTGACGTGGACGGTCATGAGGTGCTGGTGGCGCAAAAATCCAAGGAAGGGTTGAATATGGTGATTGAGGAACATCCGAATCTCGTCATTTTGGATATTTCCATGCCTGAGATGGACGGCTGGGAGGTGCTCGAGCATATCAGGAACAACCCGGCCGGGCAAAAAATTCCGGTCCTGATGCTCTCCATATCCGCGAATCTGGGCAACATCGCCAAAGCCTATGATCTCGGGGCCGACGGTTTTTTGGCTAAGCCGTTGGAGAATTTGGCCCTCAGGGAAACCGTCATGAAAACCATGCTCAAAGGGATGATCACCTAATGACTAAAGATTCCGCGGGAATCGACATGTTGACGGCCGTCAGGCTTTTGAGGGCGCTCAAAAAAATCCGCAGGGGAGATTTTACGGCTCGCCTTTCATTAAAACATCCCGGTGTTTCGATGGAAATCGCGGAAACATTCAACGATATCATCGAAGTCCTTGAAGCCAGATCAAGGGAATTCGAGCGCATCAGCCAGTCGGTGGGCAAAGACGGCATTTTGACCGAGCGGATTTCTTTGGGAGCGCTGAGCGGCTCCTGGAAAACCGGCGTGGATTCCATCAACTCCTTGATCGACGATCTCGTCCAACCCACCACCGAAGTGGCGCGCGTGATCGGCGCGGCAGCTAAAGGAGACCTTTCGCAGACCATGCCGTTGCAGATCGACGGGAGGCCGGTTAAAGGCGCCTTTCTTCAAATCGCCAATACCATCAACACCATGGTGGATCAATTGAACGCGTTCGCCTCGGAGGTGACGCGCGTGGCGCGCGAGGTGGGCACGGAGGGGAAACTAGGCGGCCAGGCGCGCGTCAAGGGCGTGGCCGGAGTGTGGAAGGACTTG
>JACPAN010000037.1 GCA_016180815.1 Elusimicrobiota bacterium | reverse complement strand
ATGTCTTCCGGCTGCTGCCGCGTCACTTTCAGGTAGAGGGCGTCCGGACACAGGTCAACCTGGTCTTTCCAAATCAAGTGAAGAAAAGGAGCAACGCCCCTCCGGCCGGCTTCAACCCTTGTCGAGGCTGAATTTGCCGGGGCCGGCGAAGATCAGGCCGAAGAAGACACAAGCCAGTTCGATGGCGTGGGAAGCGGTGGCGAGATCGTCGCCTTTCCCGAAATGATGCGCGGTGGCGACGATCATGGTGCAGAGCAGAAGAAACGCGGCGGGACGAAAGAGGAAACCGAGGATCAGGAGAAAGCCGCCGGCTTGGAGAAGCTGTTGAACGAAAAGAAGGCCAAGGCCCTGGGGCCATTGGCCGGAAAAAACGAGGCGCTGGATCATTTGTTGAAAGACGCCGCGGACAAAGCCAAACCTTCTGCGGGCGGCGCCCCTGTTCCGACCAATCTGAAAGATTTAAAGAAACTCTTCAAATAAATCGGCTTACGGCAGTAATAGGCCGGCTAGTCCGGCCGCAAGAACAATAACCGCGTCCGGGAATTTTGAGCCCAAGAGCAGGATTAAGCTCGCCAAAAAGATTACGGCACATTTTAAATTGGGCACAGCCTGGGGGATGAGAAGAACGACGGCGCCGGCCAGAGCCCCGACGGCGGCTGCGGTGATGCCGTCAACGAAGGCCTTCAATTGAGGTTGATCTTTGTAGCGCTTGAAATACGGCGCCGGGATGACGGTGAAGAAATAAACCGGCGTAAAAATTCCGATGGTCGCCAGCACGGCTCCGGCTAAGCCGGCGGCCAAATACCCGATAAAGGCCACGGTGATCAGCAGGGGTCCGGGCGTGATCATGCTGACGGCCACCGCATCCAAAAATTGCGCATCGTTTAACCACCGATAATCTTGGACCACGCCTTTATAGAGAAAAGGCACGATCGCCATGCCCGTGCCAAAAACAAAGGCCCCGGTCTTGACGAAAAAAAGAAAGGTGCTCCCGAGCGTTTGCGCCGCGGGAGCGCCCCAGGTCAGCGGTCCTAAAAAAAATGAGCCCAAGCAAGCGGAGCCTGGAAATTGTTTTTTCGGCGGCGCATAAACAAACAGCCCCAGGAGCCCGGCCGCTAAAAAAGCATAAGCAATTTCCGCGCGCGTGACCGCGGTAAGAGCGGCCAGGCACATGAAAATAGCCCATAACAATTTTTTTACGCCCAGCACCCTGCGGCTGAGCCTGACTGACGCGATCATCATAATGGCCAGAACAGCCGGGTTGATTCCTTGGAATATTTTTTTGACCCAGGGCAGCCCCTGATAATCGACATAGAAAACGGAAAGAATCAAAACAATGAAAAAGGCGGGCAGCACAAAAGCGATCCCTGAGAGCAAAGCGCCCCAGGCGCCTCCTTTAATATAGCCCAACCAAATGGACATTTGTCCCGCCAAAGGTCCGGGTGCGGCCTGGGCCAGGGCCAAGCCCAGTTTGAATTCTTCCGGAGCCACGATTTTTTTGCGTTCGACCAATTCTTTTTCCATGTAATTGACGAGAGCGATGGGCCCGCCGAAACCGGTGGCGCCTAGTTTGAGCATGTAGAGCAGGATTTGTTTGAGTTCGGTTTTCGGACCCATCACAGTATTTTACGGGAAAATTGTTTGAAAATGTTTTTTTGCCTAAAGTCCAGACGGCGATTCATTGAGCTAAAATTCTTATTGAATGAGGGAGTTGTGGACAAAAATCGTTTGGCTCTCGGCTTTCGGCCCGGCCCGCGAGTGGATTCGTTGAAGCCGGCTTTAAATCGCCGTGCGGCCGGTATTTTTTGCCATATCACCTCCCTTCCCGGACCATGGGGCGCCGGGGATTTGGGCCCGGGGACCGCATATTTTTTGGATTTTTTGAAGAAAGCCGGCCAGCGTTGGTGGCAGATGCTGCCTGTGGTTCCGCCCGGGGCCGGAGATTCTCCTTATAGTTCGCCATCGGCTTTTGCCGGGAACGAATTATTCATCAGCATCGAACGTTTGGCCGACGAAGGCCTGCTTGGCCGCAAGGCGCCGACCGGCGTCTCTCCGGGGCGGACCGATTATGCGGCGGCCCGGGATTTAAAGCGGCCGTTGTTGAAGGCGGCCTTCGGCCGTTATGTGAAAACAGTCCCGGCCTCCGAACGCGGCCGGATGGAGCTTTTTGAGCGCGAGAATGCGTTCTGGCTCGACGATTACGCGCTTTATGCCGTCTGCAAGGAACATTTCGATCAAAAGCCGTGGATGTTCTGGGAGGCGGGGTTGGCTCATCGCGACGGCGCGGCCCTGGCCCGAGCGCGCCGGAAATTCGCGCAGGAAATTTCCTTTCAGAAATTTTTGCAGTACCTTGTCGATCGCCACTGGCGCGCGTTCAGATCCCAAGCCGCGGCGCACGGCGTCGGATTAATCGGAGACATTCCCTTTTACGTGGCCCAAGACAGCGCGGACGTTTGGGCGCAGCGCGAAATTTTCCGCTTAAGCGGCGACGGCCGTCCTCAGGCGGTGGCCGGCGTCCCTCCGGATGCTTTCAGCGACGACGGGCAGTTGTGGGGCAACCCGATTTTCGACTGGCCGGTCTTGACGGCGCGCCGTTACGATTGGTGGATCCAGCGTTTGAAAAGAGCCGCCGCGCAATTCGACGCGTTGCGATTAGATCACTTCATAGGTTTTCAAAACTATTGGGAAATCCCTTGTGGCGCGACAACGGCCAAAGGCGGCCGGTGGGTCGCCGGTCCTCAAGACGATTTCTTTCGTGAAGTATTCAAGCAGATGCCGGACATCGAGCTCATCGCCGAAGATTTGGGCGTTTTGACGCCTGAAGTCGAAGCTTTGAGGGACCGGTTTAATCTTCCCGGCATGCGCGTGCTTCAATTCGCCATTGAGGAGGCGATGAGCCAAGGCTCGACGGGATTTTTGCCCGGCCGCAAACGTTCGGTCATTTACACCGGGACGCACGACAACGACACGGCCGCAGGCTGGTGGCGCAAGAAGATGCTTCCGGTCGCCGGCCGCGAACCGGAAGGCCGGGTGTTGGCGCAGATTTTCCCCGAAGGCGCAGCCGAGGCGCATTGGGATTTGATTAAAATGGCCTTCAGCCTTCAGGCGGATACCGCTATAATTCCTATTCAAGATGTTTTGGGTTTGGATTCATCGGCTAGGATGAACACGCCGGGAACCGCTGAAGGAAATTGGACTTGGCGCCTTGAGGGCAGGGAGCTTACTGCGGAACTTGCCGGACGCCTGCTTGATTTAACCCGCGCCAGCGGACGCTGCGGGAGCGCGGTTGATCGATTTCATGAATAAACAAACGTCGATACGATCAAAAGAACGCGCCGTTTCGGTGAAAAACGGCCGTTTTCATATGCGCCTCGGCAAGCCCTATCCGTTGGGCGCCACCTGGGACGGCATCGGCGTTAATTTTGCGATTTTTTCGGAAAACGCCTCTGCCGTGGAGCTTTGCCTCTTCGATTCCCCTCAAGCCCAAGAGGAGTTTTACCGCGTCAGCCTTCCCGAAAAAACCGATATGGTGTGGCACGGCTATATTGAGGGTATTTTCCCTGGGCAGCTCTACGGTTACCGGGTGCACGGACCCTATGAACCCAGCGCCGGCCGGCGTTTCAATGCGAATAAAATCGTGCTTGATCCTTATGCCAAAGCCATCGGCCGCAAGACTCATTGGAAAGATGAGATGTTCGGCTACACGATCGGGGACCCGGCCCAAGACCTTTCCTTCGATGAGCGGGATAACGCCGCTTGCGCTCCCTTGGCCGTGGTGATCGACCCCGCTTTTACTTGGGGCGACGACAAAGCGCCGAAGAACCCTTGGCATAAAACGTTGATTTATGAGCTGCATGTTAAAGGCTACACTCATCAACACCCTAAGGTGCCCGAGCGCTTGCGCGGGACCTATGCGGGATTGGCCAGCGCCCCCGTCATCCGGCATTTGACGGATTTGGGCGTGACCGCGGTCGAACTCATGCCCGTCCATCATCATGCCGACGAGCGCCACCTGCTGGAGAAAGGATTGGTTAATTATTGGGGGTACAATACCCTGTCTTTTTTCGCGCCGGATATGCGTTACGCATCCGCGGAAACGCCCGCCGGCGCGGTCAAGGAATTTAAACAAATGGTGCGCGCGCTTCATGCAGCGGGCATCGAAGTGATCCTCGATGTGGTTTACAATCACACGGCCGAAGGGAATCATTTGGGCCCCACGCTTTCTTGGCGCGGCATCGACAATTCGACTTATTACCGGCTTGCGGACAAGGATAAGCGTCATTACCTTGATTTTACGGGCTGCGGCAACACGCTCAACATGCTGCATCCGCGCGTTTTGCAATTGATCATGGACAGTCTGCGTTATTGGGTGCTGGAGATGCGCGTTGACGGGTTCCGTTTTGATTTGGCCAGCGCGTTGGCCCGCGAGCTTTATGACGTGGATAAGCTGGGCGCATTTTTCGACATTATCCATCAGGACCCGGTGATTTCCCAGGTGAAGCTGATCGCTGAGCCTTGGGACTTGGGGCCCGGCGGCTATCAAGTGGGCAATTTTCCGGTAGGCTGGGCGGAATGGAACGGCAAATACCGCGATACGGTGCGGCGTTTTTGGAAGGGGGAGGGCGGCGTGGTTTCGGAGCTGGCAACCCGCTTGGCCGGATCCAGCGATCTTTATGAACAAAGCGGCCGGCGGCCTTATGCCAGCATCAATTTCGTCACCTCGCACGACGGGTTTACGCTGGATGATTTGGTCAGCTACAACGACAAGCGCAACGAGGCGAATTCAGAAAACAACAAAGACGGGGAAAACCAAAACTTCAGCTTCAACCACGGGGTGGAAGGTCCGGCGAACGATCCCGCGGTTTTGGCTTTAAGGGAACAGCAAAAAAGAAATTTTTTCGCGACCATGTGCCTGTCTCAAGGGGTGGAAATGATTCGCGGAGGCGATGAACTCGGGCACACGCAACAAGGCAATAACAACGCCTATTGCCAGGATAATGAGATCAGCTGGCTTAATTGGAATTTGGACAAGCGGCGCCGGGATTTTTTGGAATTCGCCAAGAAGGCGATTGCGCTGTGGAAAAACAACCCGGTCTTTCAGCGGCGCCGGTTTTTTGAGGACCGCCCGCTTCGGGGTTCCGACGTCAAAGATATTTACTGGCTGGAGCCTTCGGGAAGCGAGATGACGGATGAGATGTGGAACGCGCCCGAGGCGCGTTCGCTCGGCATTCTTTTGCCCGGCGACGCGATCGATGAAATGGACGAGAGCGGCGAGCGCATCTCGGGGAACACGTTTTTATTGCTGTTTAACGCCCATGATCAGGATATCGCCTTTGCCATGCCCTCTCACGTCGGGGTCGCCGAAATTCACGAGCAATTTTGGGAAACCGCGCTTGATACGGCCCGGCCCAACGATCCCAGCCAGTTGGTCAAACCAACAAGCCATTATCGTTTGAAAGCCAAATCGTTGGCCGTGTTTCGTTTGTTGGTTCACCGAGGCGATTCGTGAGCCGCGTCGCCGCCGACGCCCGGCGGTTTTTAAACGCTTTGACCCGGCGGTCCAATGGAATCCCATCGCTCCTGGTGTTAACGCACGATCATCCGGATCCTGATGCCATGGCCAGCGCCTGGGCTCTGGTCCATTTGGTTCACGAGCGTTTCGGTTTGCCGGCGCGCATCGTTTACGGCGGCGTCATCGGGCGTATGGAAAATCAAATGATGGCCAGGATTTTAAAAATTCCGATGCATCGATGCGGACCTCAGGATTTAAAAAGCCGCCGCTGCGTGGCGCTGGTGGACACTCAGCCTCCGTTCGCCAACAATCCGCTGCCGTCGAAACGCACGGCCGCTTTAATCGTGGATCATCACCCCCGGCACGCGAAAACCAAGGCGGACATCGCTTGGATCGACGAAAAAGTGGGCGCTACGGCCACGCTTCTTTTTGAGGCGCTGCGCGCGGCGCATGCGTCCATACCCAAGAATTTAGCCACGGCGCTGTTTTACGGCATTGGTTCCGAAACCCAGCACTTGGGCCGCCAGGCCACCGACCGGGATATCGCCGCTTATCGCCGCCTGATGGTTTTAGTCGACATGAGGGCTCTTTCTAAAATTCAGAATCCGTCGCATCCCAGTTCGTTCTTCAGGACGCTGGCAAGGGCCGTCCATGAAGCCTTTATCATTCGCAATGTTATCGGGGTTCATTTGGGCGAGGTGGCGACTCAGGATATTGTCGCGCATATGGCGGATTTTCTTTTGACCCATGAAAAGATGCGCTGGTCGGTCGTTACCGGACGGTATCAGGGACGGCTTTATATTTCCGTGCGCACGTTGGATCAAAAGGCGGAGGCGGGACGGCTGCTGTGGCGTTTATTGGGCGGCGGTTCCCGGGCCGGCGGGCACAGCATGATCGCCGGCGGCTCTATCGAGGTCGGGCAAGATGCGGCTCCTGAAGCCTGGCGTCAAGCCGAAGGGCAGTTGATCTCGCGATTCCTAAAAAGGCATGGAATCAGAGAACCCTTCGCTTTAAACTATCCTTACCGGGAACCGGCACAAAAGGCCCGTCCTCACACATGAGCGCCACGCGTCCTGCCGCCGACATTCGCCACAATTTCACATTGTTGACCGACGATGATTGCTACTTATTCAATGAGGGCGCTCATACCCGGCTGTATGAAAAACTGGGCGCTCATTCCTGCATTGCCGACGGTATCCCCGGCGTATATTTTGCGGTTTGGGCGCCCGAGGCCAAGCGCGTGTCCGTGATCGGGGATTTCAACGGCTGGCAGGCGTCGGCGCATCCGTTGAAGCCAAAAGGAAATTTTGGCATTTGGGAAGGTTTTATTCCCGGCCTCGCTTCCGGCGCTTTGTACAAGTACGACATTACATCGAGCCACGGCGATTACACGGTCCAAAAAGCGGACCCTTTTGCATCGCGCGCCGAAACCCCTCCGAAAACAGCGTCCATGGTTTGGGACTTAAGTTACGCATGGCAAGATGCGCAGTGGATGAACAAGCGTGGCGCTAACAACAGCCGACAGGCGCCGGTGTCGATTTACGAGGTGCATTTGGGCTCTTGGGCGCGCGTGCCTGAGCAAGGGAATCGTTTTTTAACGTACCGGGAAATCGCGCCCCGCCTGGCCGCTTATGTCCAGGAAACGGGCTTCACGCATGTTGAGTTTTTACCGGTGATGGAGCATCCTTTTTATGGCTCCTGGGGCTATCAAACCACCGGGTATTTCGCCCCGACGTCGCGTTACGGCACGCCGCAGGACTTGATGTTTTTGATCGACTATTTGCACCAAGAGGGCATCGGCGTGATTTTGGATTGGGCGCCTTCTCATTTCCCCAACGACGCCCACGGCCCGGCTTTTTTCGACGGGACGCATTTATACGAGCACGCCGATCCCCGCCAGGGTTTTCACCCGGACTGGAAAAGCTGCATTTTTAATTACGGACGTCACGAGGTGAAAAGTTTTTTGACCAGCAGCGCGCTTTTTTGGCTGGACCGTTATCATGCCGACGGGCTTCGGGTCGACGCCGTGGCCTCCATGCTTTACCTTGATTATTCGCGCAAGGAAGGCGAGTGGATTCCCAATAAATACGGCGGACGGGAAAATTTAGAGGCCATTGATTTTTTACGCCGGTTGAATAAGGCGGCTTACGCCGCTTACCCCGACGTTCAAATCATGGCTGAAGAATCCACGGCTTGGCCCATGGTTTCGCGTCCGACTTACGTGGGCGGGCTGGGTTTCGGTTTTAAGTGGGACATGGGTTGGATGCACGATACTTTGCAGGTGATGGCCAAGGAGCCGGTGCATCGCAAGCATCATTACGGGCATCTGACGTTTCGGACGATTTACGCTTTCCATGAAAATTTTATCCTGCCTCTTTCCCATGACGAGGTTGTTCACGGCAAGGGCGCGCTCTTGGCCAAAATGCCGGGTGATGACTGGCAAAAAATGGCGAATTTGCGTTTGCTGTTGGGGTACATGTTCGCCCAGCCCGGAAAAAAATTGTTATTTATGGGCGGGGAATTCGCCAGCCGCAAGGAATGGTCCCATGAGCAGAGCTTGGAGTGGCACTTGTTGAATGACCCGGCGCATCAGGGCATTAAACATTGGGTTTCGGATTTAAACCGGCTGTATCGATCGGAGCCCGCTTTGCATGAGCTTGATTGCGAGCCGGCGGGCTTTCAGTGGGTCGAGAGTTTGGACGCGGATAATACGGTTTTGGCGTTTTTGCGTAGGGACGCGTCAGCCAAGATCATGATTCTTGCGGCGTTCAATTTTACCCCGGTGCCCCGTTATGATTACCGGCTCGGCGTTCCCGCCGGCGGCTCCTGGTTTGAATTGTTAAACAGCGACGCCTCGGATTACGGAGGCAGCGGCGTCGGTAATTTGGGCGTTGTCGCCGCAGGCGAGGAGCCCAGCGGCGTTTTTAATCACACCATCCGGGTGACTCTGCCGCCTTTAGCCGCGGTTTTTTTCAAGAATCAATTTTGATTCGTTATATTTTGTTTCGGTTCTTTTGATCCGTGAATGGTTCGCTTTCAACGGAGTTTGTACAATAAGAATTGCTCCCTATAGCAAGGAGGCGTTTATGCAATTTTCAAAAACAAGCGCGATGAAAAAGAAGAAGACGAAGACGGCCGGCGCCAAGCCGGCGCTTTTGACGCCGTCCGCGCCGGCGTGTGATGCGGTGCTTGATTATCCCAAAGAAGGGGAAAAACTCCGCCGCGGCCATTATGCCGTCCGCGTTGGCGCTCCCGGCGCCACCGAGGTTCAGGTTTGCGTCAATGAAGGCGCTTGGCTGACGGCCCGGGCGGGCGCAGGCTACTGGTGGGTGGATTGGTGGCTGGAAAAAACCGGTGAATTTCGTCTGAAAGCCCGGGCCCGTAAAAACGGTTTATCATGGACCGAAACCTCCGTTAGGAATTGCCGGGTGGTTGAAGTCAACGCTCAGTCAAACTGAATATCAAGGAGTCTAAACAATGGGAAAGAAACTCTATGTCGGAAACCTGCCCTTCGATACCACGGAAGAGCAGCTGCGCGCGAGCTTTCAAGCTTGCGGAACAGTGGACAGCGTCCGGATTATCACGGACAAGATGACGGGCCGGTCCAAAGGATTCGGCTTTGTTGAAATGGCGGATGATGCCGCGGCCCAGCAGGCGATTCAGAAGTTGAATAAAAGCCGCATGGGCGAGCGCGAGATCGTCGTCAATGAAGCCCGGCCCATGGAAAATCGAGGCGGTGGCGGCGGACGCGGCGATTGGAGCGGCGGACGCGGCGGACAGGGACGCGGCGGACGTTATTAACATAATCATTAAAGCCGCAAATCGCGGCTTTTCGATCATTCGATCACGCGGCAGTCTGTGCATGGATTGCCGTCGATGAGCGAAACAACAACCGGCGCTCTTTTCGAGGGACTGGGGCTGCATCCTGATTTATTGCGCGCCGTCCAAACCATGGGTTTTGTCGAGCCCACTCCGATCCAGGCTCAAACCATCCCGTTGGCTTTGGAGGGAGGCGATGTTTTGGGCTGCGCTCAAACCGGAAGCGGAAAGACAGCCGCCTTCGCGCTGCCGATTTTAAACACCCTCAAGCTTAAACCCGGCAATGGTTTGCGCGCTTTGATTCTGGTGCCGACCAGGGAATTGGCCGAACAGGTCAATCAGACCTTCAAGGATTGCGGACGCTTCATACACATCAAAACAGCGGTGGTCATCGGCGGCGTCGGCTACCATGGCCAGCGCCTTTCAGTCCGCCAAGGAGCCCAGATTCTCGTAGCCACGCCCGGCCGGTTGCTTGATCATTTGCAGCAAGGGAGTTTTAATTTGGGCCGTGTGGAGCACGTGGTTTTGGATGAGGCGGACCGGATGCTGGACATGGGTTTTTTGCCGTCGATCCGGGCCGTATTTCAGCACCTGCCGCACGAGCGCCAAACCATGATGTTCTCCGCCACGCTGCACTCCAAGGTCGGACAAATCGCGGCCTTTGCGTTGAGAAATCCAAAGAGGGTGGAGGTGGCCAAGCCGACGGCCACGGCCGAAGGCATCAGCCAGGTCGTGTACCCTGTGGATCAGTTTCAGAAGGCGGATTTTCTCGTCGCCCTGCTGAGGGCTGTTCAAATGAAATCCGTCTTGGTTTTCTGCCGCACCCGCCAGGGCGCGGACCGTTTGACCCGCCGATTGATTGCGGCGGGGTTTTCCACCGGCATTCTTCACGCTTCAAAAACTCAGAGCCAGCGAACCCGCGCCATGGAGGATTTCCGGCAGGGCAAAATTCAGATTTTAGTGGCGACCGATATTGCGGCGCGCGGCATCGACGTGCGCGAGATCAGCCATGTCATTAATTTCGACGTGCCCCGCTATCCGGAAGATTATGTTCACCGCGTGGGCCGCACGGCCCGGGCTTACAGCATCGGCGATGCGGTGACGCTCATGGATATCACCGAATCGTCTTTTCTCATGGCCATCGAACGCTTTACAGGATTGATTTTTCCGCGCGCCATGCTTCCTAATTTTCCCTACGCGCATCCGCCGCGACTTGAGCCGTCTAAGCCTCGCCCGCCATCCGGACCCTCGGGACGCCGATTCGGCCGCCGCTTTTTGCCCAGACGCTTGGGCCGCTAGCGCCGGCTAAGCCATAATATCAGGCATGGGTTTCTACCGGCATAACCTTTATTTGGCCTTTAATTTTTTTGTTTTCCGTTTGGCCAAACTTATCGTTCAAATATTCGGCGCGCGGGCTCTTCCCGTAGCATCCTTCGGGCTTTTTTCTTACCTCTATTCGCTGATGGATATTTGGGTGCATCTATTCGGTTTCGGATTGGATATTGCGGCCTCCCGCGCCCATGGCTTGGCAGCCGATTGGCGGGAGCTTTGGAAAAAGGCCGCTTTTTGGAAATTACTCTTGAGCGTATTGGGCGCTCTGATCGGCTTGATCGCTCTTCCCTGGCCGTACAGCCTGATCTTCGGCGTCTGGCATATCGGTTTCATGCAGTCCAAATTGGCTTACAGTTTGGTCAACACCTTGCTTTACCCCAAGGGCTTGGTAATCGCGGGCTTTGCGGCTGAGACCGTTTTGGTTGCCGTCGCGTTATTAGCCACAAAAATATGGGGATTGGCCGGCTTTGTTTCGGCGTTTGCCTTGGAGCGCGCGGTGGAGGCCTTGGGCTTGTGGCGGGCGGCGACTCTGCGCGAACCGGCCCTTGCCGAACATTGGAATTGTTCGGGCATGAAGAACGCGGCCCGCCGTCTTTTTCCAGGGGCTTCGTGGCTGTGGGCCAATCAGTTGTTGGGTATTTTGGCCGCGCGTTTGGACATTGTGCTGGTCAAAATGTTCCTGGGTCTTGAATCTTTAGCCCTCTACTCATTAAGTTTTCGTTTGGCCGAGGCGCCGCTGTTTTTATTTGCGGCCATGGCGGACAGCACCTTCGCTTATTTCGTCCGCCACCGCAAGGACCAGGAATCCTTATATGCTGGCCATGTCAAGAAAGCCTTGGTTCTGGGTTTTGTTTGCGCCGCCGCCTTGACCGCATTCGCTTTTCTGGGCGCGGGATTGGTGTTGGGTCCGAAATACGCCGGCATTGCGCCTTTCCTGGCCGCTTATTCCTGGGTGTTGGTTTTGCGCGGAGCCAATATGGTGAGTTCAAGTTTTTTGGCGGCTGCGGGCCGCGAAAAAGCGCTGTTGGCCAGCTCCGCCGCAGGGGTGGGTTTCTCCGGACTACGGCGAGCGCCGACCGGCCCCCGTGGTCACCTATTCCACCGTGGGCAAGCTTCCGCTCCGCATCGTGACGCTTCTCTTTCCCACGGATGGGCCGGTCGCCTCGTTTCCGGCTGTTTCCCCGTTTGGGGCAGATGAATTGGCGGGTCTAGTTTTTGAGGGAGGGCGGGAAACCGTCAAGTTTGGAGAGCAGGACGTCTTCCTTGAACGCCGGTAGGCGCCCGTGCACAGGGGTGCCAGCGCCTCCGAAATGAAGCCGCCTGGAGAATCGCAAACCTAGCCGGAGTGTAGATCGTGCGGCTTGGCCTCATCGGTGGAGCGTTGGGCTATCAGGCGC
>JACPAN010000036.1 GCA_016180815.1 Elusimicrobiota bacterium | reverse complement strand
GCCTAACGACAACGCCATATCCTGGGCCTTGAACGTCCCCAAGTCAGGCTTATCAGCGTCCCCGGCGCTGACCGAGCGCTTCTCAATGTCTTTAACCGCAAACAAATTAATCGCTCCGGCTAATGTGCAGGCCCCCATCTTCTGCCCGTAGCCTAAGAATTGTGAGGCTGTATCCTTGAAATAGGCGTTATAGGAAATAGCCGCTTCCTTGCCCTCCAATTGCGCCAAGCCGGCAGGATTGTAATGAATGGCCGTGATATCATCCGCCAAGGCTGAAAACGCTCCGCCCAACGCAGGAGCGCGCGCGCCAACCGGTATCCGCAAAAACTGGCCCGCCGATGTCCCGGGGCCGGAGGCAAAAGCCGGCGCGATAGATACGGCAAAGGCGGCCAATAAAACTCTCATCATTTCACCACCACCATTTTAATGGGCCGTTTCTTAGGAGCCCCGGGCGTGTCAATAGTCGCAAAGTACACGCCTGAGGCCACCTCAGAGCCCGATTTATTCTTGCCGTCCCATTCCACGTAGTTGTACTGATTGGCGGCCGCTGTTCCGGTGATTTCACGGATCAAATCAGCGGCCACATTGTAAATACGGATGGTGTAATTAACGTTGCCGGAGCCGGTGGGCGAAAACACCAGGTACGTTCCATTGGTGGACAGCGTCGCCGGGCTCGATCCCGGCCGCAAGGTGACGGTTTTGGCCTTTAAATCAAAAGGGTTGGGGACGCTGTATTGCAAAAAGCGCCCGGCGGAAGAAACACCTGCCGAGACCGCCGGCCCGACGGCGAATGTGCCCGCTTGATTATTGGAATTACCGGCCATCGGTTGGTAGCCCTGTCCTTGAACATATCGCGCCAGGCCCGCCTCAGGGTCATTAACCAGATAAGCGGCCTTGGCCGGCGCTGAAAAAGCCCGGGAAATCGAACCCAGCTTCGCCATAATGGTGCCGGCCTGGGTATTGACGGTGACGCTGCCCGGAACGGATTTCCAGCACTTGTTGAGAAAATCGAATTGATAAAGCTGAAGCTGGGCCGCCGCCTCGGTTGTAGTGACCTTTGATTTGTCATAGGCCACGGAAAGCTCCAGGCTGCGCCCGGCGTTGATTTGCGCGCTGGAAATTTCAATCTGATACAAATCGCCCAGCAACCCGGCGCCGCTGCCGCATAAATCCTGAGTCGTGAAACTCTGCAGGCCTTGTCTGGAGAGGCTCACCGACATGCTGGTGGCGCCCGTAATGCGGGTCAAGGCGCCCACTCCGAATTTCAGTTTGGAGGCGTCGCTGCCCGAGGAATCGAATTTCACGTTCCCCTCCTGGGCCAAAAATTGCTCCAAATCTTCCTCGGCCGCGGCGTTGTCGTTGACGCCGGAGCGCCGGTCGAACGTTTCCTTTTTAGCGCCGTCGTCGACGATCACGCGCAGGACGAATCCCAAATTAACGGTAGTGGAAGGAACTTCAAACGCGTACAGATTATCCCCCGGAATCGAGGAAACGGACAATTCATAATCCGCAGCTTCGTTAAAGGACGTCCCAGAGCTGACGAAAACCACCGGCTTTTTGGACAATTTCTTGGGGGATTTAATCGTTCCCTTTAAATTTCCCGTCGCCGAATCCCGGTACGTGCCGATATGCGGCCGCGGCGGCTTCGATACCAAAGTAAAATCAACGCCGGCGAGCTCGCCGTCGACGGCCGTGGCCGTGGACGAAGCCAGATATTTTCCCGGCGCCAGAACGAAAATCTTGTACACGTCTCCGGGCGTCAAGCCCGATAATTTGTATTTGCCGTCCGTGCCGGTTTTTGTTTCGATTAAGGCAAGTTCCATGGTTGAGGCGGCTTGGCCGCTCGCAATTTGATTATTCAGCGTGTCGTTATAGGCCAAGACAACGGCTCCGGAACGAACCTTCGGGGAGGGCATGCGTTGATCAAAAACCGTGCCGGTCATGACGCCCGGCGCAGCCACCAAGCCATTAGCGCCCGTGAGATTGACGGTAACGGTTTTATCCGCCTCCAAATCAAAGGAACGCCGGGCTGCGGCGTATCCGTCGGCATTGATGTTGAGCGTGTAAAAACCCGGAGGCAATCCTTCGAATTTAAAATTGCCGTCGGCGTCGGTCGGAACGGTTTTCTCATAGTTTTCCCCTTCCGCCTCAACGGAAGCGTTTTTAATTTTAACGCCCGCCGTGTTTTCCACCACGCCCTCGATCGTAGCGCCGGCGCCGACCTCCGTGTCGAAATTAATATTGCGGGTGACGTCGGCCGCAGTCGTGTCCACGGAAAACATGAGCGGCGGATAATTCGGGGTTTCCGCCGCAATGGTGAAAGCGCCTGCGGGCAAATTCTCGATACTGTAAACCCATCCCAAAGACAAAACATCGGCCAAAGCCGATGTGCATTGCCCGCTCAAAATCTTACCCATCAACGCATACAGTTGGTTGAGGTTCGCAAAATTAGGGATGGCGATCGAGGCGCCCACGAAAACGCCTCTGCTATCGAAGGCCGAAACAAAGGGAAGGAATTTAAACAGCTTATTAAAATCCTTTTGCGCGTCCTGACAATCAGGCAGACGGATGATATTGGCGCCGATCACCGAGCCTGAAACTTTCCTGGTCCCGGAATTGGAGCGGGCAATGGTAATAGGGTCGGCGGGTTCGCAGCCCGGGCTTTGTGGGCCTGTTTGAGGATCGCAGGTGACTTCATCGGGAGTCCAAGGCGGCCGGACGAAAATCGTAGCTTGGGTAGAACGACCCACTTGATAATTCTTGGCAGTACCCAAAATAGAGGCGAATTCACGCGTAGGCGTGGACATGACCCTTGTAGGACCCGAGGACGTCATCACCTCCTCATCCAAGACATGCTCCAACAGAAGATACACATCAAAGGCTTTGTTCGGCAGCCGGATGGGCTTTTTGCATCTGCCGGTTGTCGTGGAAACGCCCAGCTCGAATTTCGCCTGATGTTCCCCCCAATCCAATAATTGGGCGATGCCCTTATTGTCCAACGGGGTGCCGGCGTCCAAGAGAGCCATCCTAATTTTCTCGGTGGGTTCCAAAGACGGCAAACTGGCCGTGGACACTTGAGCACAAATGGGCACGCCGTCTTCCAGACGGATTTCAACCTTGGTGGTGCCCGTGCCCACCGCGACTCCGCTGAGAAAGCCGTCAACGTAAGGAAATTCTCCCCACCCATGGGTTTTCAAATTGTATAAGCCGGGAAGCAAGCCCGAGATCTCGAAGACGCCGTCTTCCCCAAGATCGTCCCAACCGAAGCTTTGCACATTCAAACTCTGCGCATCGACGGCGGCGCCGCCGAACTTGGCGCAAGCCGGACCGAAGCAAGGCTTAAACATCATGCCGTCGGGCAATTTAATGACGCCTTTGATTTTACCTGCCCGGGCCAAGGTGAAATTGTTGCCGATCGAGGATGTGCTCAATTGCAAATCCACCCGAGGAAAAAAATGGCCGAAATCATAGACCAAACCCCAACCCTCGGCGCTCACGGAAAGCTCATAAAGGGTTCCCGTCGGCACATCAATCTGATAATCATATTGAGCCGCGCCGCTGGCAGCCACGACCGCGAAACCGCTTTTCGGCGGTTCCCATGTTTCATTCCCGCCCCCGCCGAAAGGCTCCCTGGCCGTGATCATGACCGGCGTGTTTCTTAAGTCCGTGATTCCGGGAAAAGAAAGAGTCCCTTTAATGATGCCGGCCGTCGAAGTGGCGATTTTGACCACCAAATCCACATTGGCGCCGGCGGGACCGAGTTGAGCGCCGTTGCAGGCGTAAATGCGGACAATATCATCCGAACCCACGCTCACGCGCCGGTCATCCGGAACGCCCCCGCAACCGGGATTTTGATCGGGACCGAAATTAAAAACAGCCGGCTGCTGAGCGAATTCCGTCCAAACCTGCACCTGATAATTGCCTTCGGTCAAACCCGTGATTTCATAATAACCGGTAGCGGATTGCGTAAATCCGCCGCCGGTCGCTCCGTGGGGCACGCCACCGCCGAACGCATCAGCGCCGGGCCAGGGATTCCAATCCGGCCACGCATTGACATGCGCTCTGGGCAATAAAATGCTTTGCCCGGCCGCGTTAACGGCCCGCACATGCCCCTTAATAACTCCGGTTCCCGGAGAAATAATCGGATTGGACGTCAATTTTACACCGTCATAAAGAAAAGTGAATGTGCTGGTTCGAAAGCCCCAGGCCGCGGCCTCGATGTAATAAGTCGTGCCCACGACAAAACCGTCGTAAATGCCCATGCTGGGAGATGAAGCGAAAAAGGAATACTTGCCGTTGGGCTCGACAAAGGCATGGGCCACGAAAGGACCGGCAAAATTGTCCTGTCGGGCTTCGACCCGCGCGCCCCGGTCAAAACTGACCGGCCGGCCGGTATTGTCTTTTAATACCCCTTCCAAAGCAGTGTCTCCGAAAGCGATGGGGCCCTGCTGCTGCACCTCGTCATGAATATAAGAAGGCACGCTGGCTTGATTGAAATCAAGAATATTGGAAACGCCTGCGGCTTCGCTGGATAAAATAATTCTATCTCCGGAGCCCAAATTATCCGCCGGAGAAAAAAATCCGATATCAAGCTCACGGACGTCCTCGCCGGCCGCCGGCCTGGGAACATTGGGGACAACGCCGGAAGAAACCGTGTCCGTGGCCCGAATCATGGCGAACGCCACAGGTTCAAAGGAATCCCTTCCGCGCACATCGCCCATCAACAATTTGGGGAAAGGCCCGGGCACATTGACGAAAACGACATTGGCAAAAGCCATATCAGCGGCGCCTGAAGTCAACGTTTTCGTGAAATTACCCCCTGCGCCGTTAACCGAAGCGACGAATGGGTCCATCACCTGGTCTCTTAATGTCGGGGTGTAATTATGGCTGGTCGCAAAAACAAAATAATCCAGTCCGTCAACCAAAGTAAAATGAATAACGCCTGTTGAGCTGGCGGTGCCGAATTGGCTGTACGACGGGTCCGGGCCGCCGCCGGAGCCCTCCTGGATGGTGGTTGAGAAAAAAATCACATAAACCTGGGCGCCGGCAACCGGGTTGCTGACTTGATCCAAAACCTCGACACGTAAATCACCGGCCAAGGAAATTTTCAAAAAAGATACAGCAACCAAGGCAACCACGACGAACGAACGAAAAATTACCCGGCTGGCGCGATTCATGCACTCCTCCCCACGCGAGATGCCATCAATCTTTATTCTTTAGTTTGATACTTAATGTTCAAAAACGCCATGTGCAAGTAATCACACTAAATTATTGAAGGATTTAGGAATGCATCCCGGCTTGAACCGGGATGGACATCAATCGCTTATTGCTCGTTGCGCTAAAACTTCAACGACAAGCTGACCCTGTGCGTGTCGCCCAAATCCCCGAACGGCACAAACGCATAGTCCACGCCCAAGCCCGCATGCCGGAATCCCAAGCCCGCACCGATGCCAGGCCCCGCACCTTTATCGCGCCCCAACTGATAGCCG
>JACPAN010000035.1 GCA_016180815.1 Elusimicrobiota bacterium | reverse complement strand
AATTAAAACAAGATAATAAGCGTCTTAAAAACGAATACTTGCGCACGGCCGGGGTCTTAAGCCGGGTGGCGGACGGCACGGTGGTGGTGGATAAAAACGGCCATGTGTTGGCCATGAATCCCGCCGCCGAAGAGTTGTTCGGCAAACGTTTGGCTGAATTGGCCGGAAAACCCATCAACTACGGGGTCAATCCGGATGAGCATCTCGTGGTTTTGGCTTCGGATATCGAGGCCGCCCTTGATTCTACGGCCCCGGAGAACATTCAGGTCATGTCCCGGGATTCCATCGAGCAGACGATTCGTCGTTCCATGGCCCTTGTGCACAATGAGACAGGCAATGTGGTCGGCACCTATATGGCTTTGCCCTGGACGAATCAGGTTAAAGAAGCCTTGAATCGCCAGGAGCAATTCGTCGCCCGCATGACCCATGAGTTGAAAGCGCCGCTTTCCTCCATCAATTCGGCTCTGGAATTGCTTGATGAAACCGTGGGGCCCCAATTAAAACCCGAGGAACGCCAATTTTTATCGATCAGCATAAAAAACAGCCGCCGGCTTCAAAGCCTGATCGGGGAAATCCTCAATTTTTCCAAGCTCAAGTCAGGCGCCATGTCCATCGCGCCTAAAGCCGTGGCCGTCGCGCCGATGATTAGGGAGGCGCTCGACGCTTTGGGTCCGTGGGCGCGGAGCAAGGGCGTTGATTTAAAAGGCGAAGCCGCCCAAGAGGACCTTGCGGTTTTTGCGGACCCATCCCGCAGCGTTCAAGTGTTGACGAATTTGATGTCCAACGCGATCAAGCATACGCCGGCCGGAGGGCCGGTTTTGGTGGGCGCCGGGAAAGGGCAAGGCGAGCATATCGGCAGCGTGGTTTTTTACGTTCAAGACAGCGGTCCCGGCATCCCGAAGGATGATCTCGACAAGATTTTCAAGGAATTCGTCCAATTGGGCGACGGCCGGGGAGATGGCGTGGGTCTGGGTTTGGCCATCGCCAAGGAATTGGTTGAGCGGCAAAAGGGCGAAATCTGGATCACGAGCGAAGAGGGCAAGGGTTCAATTTTTTACTTTAGCCTTCCCTCGGTTGCGCAAGAGGAGCCGCGGAACCGGGCTGAGCCAAGCTGGAACGAACAGCTTTTTCAAATCCTATCCACCCATTACCGCGGCAGCTAAGATAAGCGCCCAGTTAATTTTTAAATTTTATCTTCAAGCTCACCCGATGCGTATCCCCCAACAACCCAAGGGCTTGAAGGCATAATCAATCTGCGCTCCCATCAAACGGAACCCAACGCCGCCGGAGATTCCGTCGAGTCCGCTGTCGCTGGCCAGGGGGACTTGTTGGCCCAGAGCCGCAATGTAACCTCCGCGCAGGCTCAGGACCGGCAGGGCCTGATACTCGGTGCCGATGTTGACATTGGTTTTATGGCTGTAGAGATGTTGTTTGACATCCAAGGCCAAAGCAATGCCCACGGGCAGCCGGTAGCTTAAGCCCCCGGAAAGGCTCAACGGCAATGGGTCGCGCTGTTCGATAAATCGAATCCCTGGGCCTACGTTCTGCAGGGCTAAGCCCAGGGATATGGGGTTAGTACGCAAGGGGACGATGAAGCCAAAATCAAAAGCAACAGTATTGGCTCTATAACCCGCAATCTCGCTTTGAATCAGCTTTGTGTTTAATCCGGCTTTAATTGACCCGATTCTGCGTCCATAGCCTAAAGACAAGGCTTGATCCTGGGCTTTAATCGAGCCTGTTCGCTCCCTGTTTTGTCCTCTGGCTTGGGACTCACCCTGGGAAAGAACGCTGATAGAGCCTGCAAACGTTCCTGTTTTTGTTGGATACCCGAATCCCAGGAAATTGTATTGACTGTCCAAAAGCCATTGAGAATACATGGCCCCGATTTCAGGCCGATTCATTAAAGCCAATCCCGCCGGATTCCAGTGCAAAGAGGAAATATCATTGGCCAAGGCCGTATAAGCCCCTCCCATGCCCACGGGCCGGGCTCCTACGGGAATATTCAAAAATTCAGCCCCTGTTTTTTGCGTTGTTTGGGCAAAAAGGGACAGGCTTAAGACCGCAATCCAAACTAAAGCCGCCAAAACAGCCACTAGCCAAGCTCTGTTCCTTCGTGCCTGTCGTTGTGGCGGGTATACATGCTTGGTCATAAGATTATTACCTGATGACATAAAACTTTCCTTTTGTCCTTAAGACTTCTGAGCCTTTTTTGGCTTCAACCAAATAGAAATAAGTCCCTGACGGTATATGTCCGTCCCACCCCCATTCATAGGCGTATTGGGGGCCTTGTCCGTCATCGATGACTTGGGGCAGGCCGCTTAGGCTCTGTTCTTGCAGGAGTTCCCCGGAGAGCCCATAGATCAAAATCCGCACGGAATCCGCCGCTCCTGCTTCAATATGCAGAGTAGGTTTAACGGCTCCTACGGCCGGGTTGGGATAAGCGTAAACTTCGCCCAATTCAAAATTGGAGTTTGAAATTAAATCCGCGGTCTTCTTGCCTTTGGCATTACCGTTTCCATTATTTCCATTGCCGCCATTGCCGTTTCCGGCATTAGCCTGTCCTCCCCCATTACCCTGACCGTTTCCGTTGTCTTGATTCTGTCCCCCGTTGCCATCAGCTTGGCTGTCGCCATTGTTTCCGTTAGCATCCGTGTTATTGCCGCTATCGGCGTCAGCTACTTGAGCCGGCGGCTGCTGGCCGGCTTCAATAACCAGGGAGTTACCATAAATGCTCGCTTCTTTGGCGAAAAAATGGCCGCCTAATGAGCCGTTGCCGGAGGTTTTAAAGGAACCAAAAGGCGCATACAGAATGAGCGAGGCTTGCGCTCCTCCCGTAAACTCGTTGGCTGCCGTAGAATCCGAGAAAATGACGAAGCTGGATGATCTGCCCTGAGCGTTTAACTTGCCGCCGCCCTCAATTTTGATTGAACCCGTCACAAAGAGATTGACCGGGCCATCAGCCGCCAGGCTGCCTTGGCCGTTGACTTCCAAGCCGGAAACCAAATAAACGCCTGTAGATAATGTCAACGTAGCCCCACTGCTTACTGTCAAAATCCCTTCCGGGTTTAGAAAGCCCGATGGTATGAGCTGGTTATTGTTTGAGACCTGAACTTCTGAACGGATCGAAGAAAGTTCGATGGGCAAAGGATGAACAGCGTTGGCTTGCAGGATTTGGCTGCCAGAAACGGATGCATTATTTCCATTGATACTTATTTCCGGCGCGGTCACATTGCCTGTCACCTTGGCATTGCCGGATAATTTAAAAGCGCCGTTGGAAAGAATATTGCCTTTGACTTCCGGTGTGCCGCTCATTTCAAAGGTGGTGGTTGCCGAGGCAACAACAGCAGCATCCGAGAGCGGAGCGACAAAAAATCTAAATGTTTTTAGGGTTTCTATATTTGAGAGTTTGTCTTTAGCTTGGTAAGAAATAACGAATTCTCCTTGATTGGAGATAGAAAAGTTTCCGGCATAAGTTTGAAGAGGGCTCGTCCCCTGACTGCCCGCTGGATCAATAGCGAATAGAATCTCGGATACGCCCGATGCTACCTTGTTGATGACAGGGTCAACGGCGCTCAAACTAACTTGGGTATTGGCCCCAATGATGGTGCGATCAAAGGCTTGGAACCCGGAGCTTAAAGAAATGGTTGTTTGAGGAGGCGTATTATCGAGGGTCAGGGTTTGAGTTTTAACCGATTCTTCGTTCATCACTCGATCGCGGCTGAAAAATGAAATCGTTTTTAAGCCGTCGGGCAAACCCGCTAAATTGAAAGAACCGCTTTGTATCACGAAGGTCGATCCTTCAACGGAATAAAGAGATTCTTTAACGCCGGAAGCCACACCGCCCGAGATAGGGTCTTGCGCCACAACCGTTAAAGGCGTGTCCGAGCGCACGAACGTAGGGCTTGACTCCCCGGCTTCATACTTGGGATTTCCCACGCTTAACTGGCTTAAAGGTGCGGTATTGTCCACGGCCACCTTCAAGGTTTTTAAGGTTTCCATGTTATCGACCTGATCCTTGGCCTGGTATTCAATGGTATGCAGGCCTTCGGCGGCAAGAGAAATAGCCGCATTGTAATTCTGGAAAGACCCGCCGTTGACGCGATAAAGCAGTTCTTTGACGCCGGAGGCCACCCCTGACACAGCGAGGTCTGCGGCGGTCAAAACAATGGCCGTCGAGCTGCTTGCAATAACATCAGCTCCTTGGCCGACAACGTCCGGGGGATAAGGCGGCAAAAGAGCGGGGCCTTGATAGGAAACCGTGGTTGCAGGAGCCGTGGCGTCCACATGGAAAACCCTGTTTTGAGTCGCTTCCGTATTGCCCACGTTGTCTTGCGCGAAAAACTTAAGAGCTCTTATGCCTTCAGAAAGCCCAAAAGCTCCGTTAAATTTCTGATTTGCTCCGGCATTTATGCTGTAGTTGACGCCATAAAGGCCTGAGGCAACATCTTTAACAATCGGGTCTTGCGCCGGCAAAGAAAACTCAGTTGCGGCGGAGACAAACACGGTGGGGCCGCTTTGAAGCTGCGGGCCGCTTAAGACCAGGTTGCTTGCCGGAGGCGTGGCGTCCACATAAACGGTAACGCCCTTGATAATTTCTTGATTTAAGACATTGTCCGTGCTCTGGAACTCGATTCTGCTGATTCCTTCGCTTAATGCAAAAGGGCCCAAAGGATCGAAGACGCCAAAATGAATGCCGGCCTTTGCTTGCGCCGAAGGCTCGACCAGCATTCCCAGGGGAGCCGTCAGGGGGATGACGCGGAAACGGGTAAATAAAACCCCGGAAGCCACACCGTTGACTGATGGGTCTTGGGCTGGGAGCGCGTAGACGAAAGAAAGCGGGGCGAATTGCCTGTTTCCCGCCACTTGATCAGGGAATTGCCCGTTAATAAAAAACTCTCCGCTTGGTTTTAATGCCGTCACAGGAGGTGTATTATCCAGGGCTATTCTTTGAAGTTTGGCTTCTTCTTTATTTTCTTTGATGTCCTGGGCAAAAAATTCCAAATCATGAAAACCGTCGGCATCCTGGATCAAAGTAAATGTGGAAACGAAAGAAGCACCGATGGCAGGGTTGGTGTTGCTGAAGATAGATCGCAAACCTCCATCAACCTTTAAAGTCTGCAGGGCAATACCCAAACCAACGTTATCGCCTGTGGATACGAGATCGTCGATGGAACTCAAAGTGATTGGCGTATTGGAGCGGATAAAAACAGATCCGTCTTTCAAAAAAAGAGGCGTGCCTAACGATAAAGCGCTTCGGGGAGGTTGAATGTCTATGGGTTGGATTGTGTAAGTAAAACCAAAACCCGCGATAATATCAGCGCCCCTTTGCGCAACCGATTCTCCGACCGTTATAGTCTGCAATGAACCCGCATTGATTGTGCCTGCCGCGGGGATAATATTGGAGCGCAATTCATCTCCACGCGAAATTCCAGCAAGAAATAAAACACAGAATATTGCCGGCAATTTGGTTTTGATCATAAGGTTTCGTGGTCGTGGTTCTCCATCTCTATTGTTCCGTTGGATTTATTCCGTTTCCCTGTACCGGTTTTGGTTTGTCTTGAATGATAGCGGCGTTTTCGTAGCCTTTGCGGATGCCTTGGACCAAGTAGTCAAATTTGATATTTGAAGTCCCACCTTTCAGTTCTTTGACTATGATACGGCTGGTATCACGTTGAGCGACATAAAGCCCGTTGCATTCTTCCCATGGTGTCACCTGAACAGTTAAAGGCGCGTTTTGGCTTGTGACAAACCCGAAGTGATCAGGTAGTTGGATAACGGCTTGCCCGTTGGTGAGTTGAGATGTACCTCGTGCAAAGGTTCCTGCCTCTGGTCCTTCTAGAGCGTAGTAGATAATTTGTTTATCGGGGTTGGTTGGATGATCCATCACAAAACTTTTAGTGCCGGAAACAAAGATATTTCCTCTGAACTTGGCATTGCCATTAACGTCTAATTTTTCGGTAGGAAGACCAAGGAAGTCGGCGGGAATAGGTCCTACAAAAAGAGAAGCTCTATTGCTGGCAATGTGGACTAATCCATCGCTGTGCGAAGCAGAGCCGGTACCTGCATTAATTATTACGCTACCACCGCTACTGAAAGCATTGCCCGCCGAAATCTCTACGCTTCCACCTATACGCGCAAATCCTCCCCGAAGAATGATGCCACCGGCTACCACTGGTCCACGAAATGGCGTAGTGTTACTGCCGGCGATGGCTGTTAAAACATTCGGTAGTGGGATGGGAACATCAAATGTTGAGTTTTGTCCAACCACGTGTAATATTGATTCAGGATTTGAAGTGCCGATGCCAACATTACCTGAAGTGTTCCAGATGCCTGAGCCAGGAAAATTGGCTCCACTGCCAAAGGTTTGGGCGGTCGTCCAGGTATTAGCATTAGCTAAGTTGAGGCCTAGGGTATACGGATCGGCGCTTGTTCCTGCTCCGCTTCTCGTTAGGGTTGTATTTGTCGCATTAAGGATTTCATTGCCGATGACGCCATCAGCTTCTGTCGCCGCAGGAGCCCCACAAGCAAGAGCTCCGTTAGCGCCTATGCCCGAAACAAAAGTGCCGCCGGCGCAAGAACCCTCGGAGGCGCCTTCTTCAAAAAAATTGCTGCCGTCGTTGTCCAGTAATCCGCCTGCCTCGATATTGCCAGCGACCTCTAAAGTTGAGGATGGAATGAAAGTCCCGACACCTACAGCTCCCTCCACGATCAAGCCATTGGTCGGCGCAGAGTTTGTCCCAGCATAAGCAGCGCCGATCGCCGTCGCACCCGCCACATCCAATTTGTTGACGGGCGGCGTGGCTGCCGGGACTCCTATGCCGACATTGTTGGCAACGCCGGGATTGATAAGAAGCGGCTCGGTTCCTCCGGCTAAAATATTAAGCCGTCCGGCCGCCGAAATGCTTCTGGGGGCTGCTCCCGTAAACGATAAATCATTACCGGGGATTTCAACGTCGCCACCCGAATCAAGAATAATATTCGTTGCACCCGCCGATCTGAAGAGCAGTGGACCCGGACCACCGACTCCACCGGCTGTTACAATTCTTCCACCGAAGGTTTCTCCTCCTGCCGTATTTGATCCTGTAAATCGAATTTCATTATTTGTCCCTGCCGCCGTGGCTCCTATTTCAATTGTATTTGGCCCAACGCTTAAACCGCTGCCGACCTTTAGCTGGCCTTCAATCGTCGCGCTTGATGCCGTCACATTGGTGACGGTCATACTGGTTATTTGCAGCGAAGCTGTCTGCGGTACTGCATCCGCCGTCGCCGCCCGGAAGGCAAAAGGCACGGTCCTAAAAGGAATATCAATGGTAGTGGTCCCGATCTGAAGGCGCAGCGAGCTGTCTTTAGAAGAAAAAACGTCGGAGGATAAGCCGGTTAGGTCGAATTGAAATACCCCTTCTTTATCTGTTTGAACGGAAAAAGGTTGGTTAAATCCAGAGGGCAGGATGGTGGCGGTGCCGCTGATTGTAGCCAGCGGTTGGAATGTCCTGCCCTGCACAACAATGTTTTGGGGTACTTCTGCCAAAAGGACGCCGATGTTTAAAATGAAGGTTATCGTTATCAAAGTTTTCATGCGCCTGACCTCCCATCCTTGCGGGTTAAAAATTAAAATTGTGCTCTGCATCATTTTTTTCAGAGCGCTTGTTTATGGCTGGTTAACTCCAGATTAAAAATTTGTCAATACTTCCCTCGGAAATGCAACCACCGCGCAACTTTTTTGTTGAGAGGGAGGGAAAAGGTTATCGCGGCTTGCGGTGATTTATGTTGACGATGTTTTGGAGAAGTTATTTTGGGTTTTCTTGGCTGTTTAGGAAGCGCCGAATAAAATCTTCAATGGCCGGTGGAAGATTCGTTTCATTGGGAGTCGGGCTCTTTTCGCCGTCGGCATTGGTTTCCCCGATGCTTTGCATTGGGGAGGGGTCAAATTCATAGCCGATGTATCGACAGGATTTAACGGGGAAGGGCAAACCTTCGGCATTAAATTTTTTGCGCAAGCGGCTAACAAGCACGGTTAACTCGTGATCGTTGAAGGTAAAATTTTTGCCCCAAACCAAGTGGCAGAGTTTGATTCGTTCGATAGATTCGGGATATGCTTTCATTAAATGGAAAATAAGATCGAGGTGCAGCGCGGGAAGGTCGCTGAATACCGCTTTTTTGTTGTAGTAAAGCGTGTGGATACCTTTATTTCTATCCACAAACCAGGATTTGATTTCGCATCGGTTTTCTTCTTCGCTTAAAGCGGGTTTGCCCAAAAGGGCCCTTATCCAGCCCAATAGCTGCTCGGATTTTTCTATGGGTTTATTGAGGTAGTGGTCAGCGTGAGCCGCAATGGATTCGGCATAAGCCCCGGTGTCAGCCCGGGCGGACAAGATCAAAACAGGAAGCGAACGGGTGAACGGAAGGCCTTTGAGGCGTTTGCATAGAGCAAGGCCGTTGCCATCGGGAAGGGTAATGTCCAAAACGAGGAGATCGGGTTTGGCGCCGGCAATAATTTGAACAGCTTCTTTAATGTTTTTGGCAAGTGATACGCGATAACCCTCCCTTTTAAGAGCAAATTCCAGATAAGAGCGCAGTTCGTCTTCATCCTCGGTTATCAAAATATGTTTTTGTTGGCTTTGTGGCGCGAAGAGTTTTTCCATTGAGTTACGGATGTTAATAAATTTTAAAGAATTTTTTACGGACCGTAATCCTTGTTTTCAGTTCAGAAATCGTAAGTCGTTAAATTTTAGGCTCATGATTTGCAAGTCGGTCCGGTAAGTCGATTTGTCGGATAGTGCAAAAATTTTTTACTGAAGTGGCGTTGAAGCGATGAAATTGATGAGTTTACCGTCATTCACTAAAAGTGAAGACTTGCCCCTTGACAAATTTTTGTTTATCCGCAAAGCTATGCCATCGTATGAAACATGGGTGGGGGAACTCAGAAGATTTTTTTTCTGAAACAGGAGGGAGTATGAGAAAATCAATGGCGCCTTTTTTTTCTTTTTTGTCTTTTGATCTTGGCCGGATCTTGGCCGGGATGGCTTTTGCCGCTCTCCTTCCTGCGGCTTTGGCCGTGCAAGCTTTGGCGGCCGACGTAACCATTCAAGTCAAAGATTCCAATGGCAATAATCTGCCCAGCGTGGATGTGTTCGCCGTGGAATTCACCACCAACGGCATCGGCCCCAATACCACGGTGATGCTGACTCAATCCAACGGCGCTACCACATTTTTCCTCAATGATAATGTTGATTATTTTATCGGCGCCAGCACCCAGGCTTACTTCCCAACTCTTAAAGAGCAAATGCATGGGCAAACCGCGAATGATTTGCCGAACAGATTTTCCTACAGAGCCGTCAGTGGCGACAATGCAACCATCAATGTCACCTTGAATCCTGACGCAACCCGCGAGGTGGGTTTTTTCAAAATCACTTTGACGAATGCCGTGGCCTTGGGTTGTTTTGGTTTTAGACGAGAAGGCTCTGAGGAGGATATTGGTCTGACGATCGCCAAAGTGGACGGCGCCGGAAACGGAGCCGCCAATTTCCACAACATACCGACGGATACCTCCGTGGCCACGTACACGGCCAGCGGCTTCAGCAATGATTTATCCTGCTCCTCATCCACAGTCACCACCGTCGTCAATACCCAGCAGTACGATTTGGAGCTCGATTTTGATCCGACCATTTGTTTGCCGCCGAACAGGCAAACGACTCAAGCCAATGTGGGCGGCGGATCCGGCGGCGGTTCCGGGGGCCAAACGCCGACCGATGTCAGCGTCGAGGGCGTTGTTCAGAGCACGTTTACCAATCCCCTCACCAACCAGCCGATTTATGTTCCTTGGAGCGGTATTGACTTGAGGGTAAAAAGCATCGACCTTAACAGCGGAACGACCAATTTTTGGGGCCAGGGCTGGACGAACACGGATGAAAATGGGCGTTTTCGAATGTACGGTTTGACTCCGGGCAACACTTATTATTTGACCGTGCATCCTAATTGCGATTGGCGCACCAATACCTGTTTTGAGGGCTTCACCAATCCGGCGTTGAAACCCAACACCACGACTTATGATCCCACGCCCGGCTTTGATTTCTATTACAATCCGGATAATCCCACTCCCGGACAGACTTACAACGGTTCAACTTTGCAGCACCGGATCAAAATCCCCAAGGCTTCCGGCGGCGCCGGTCAATTAAGGGTCGCGGTCAAAGACACCAAGGGCCGGGCCATCCCCAATGCGCAGATCAATATCTGGCATGATTGGACGAACTGGCACTCTTCCACTGCAACCTCAAGCAGTCCTGACTTCGTTCCTTATCTTGTGGATACGGATTTCAACGGAATCCGGGAAACCACAAGAACCGCTCTTTGCGAACAGGGCGCACCGGGACAGAGCTGGCATTTCGACGTTGATTTATCAAGCCCAGGCTTGGGCCAATTCAATATCCAAGCGACCACCGGCTACACAGTGATCCCGAATATGCGCCCGGGCAACTATCAGGTTCAAGTCTGGACCGATTTTACCAATGAAGGCATGATGTACAACGCGGGCGCCGACGGCAAATGGAGCTGGGACGAATGGAATTCCCATAAAGGCTGTACGCAAACCAGCATGGATGACGTGAGGGTTCAAATAAATGATCCGAATGTTTTTACGAATGGTTTGGGCGATTCTCTTAAGGTTTACGATGCGTCGGGAACTTATTTGAGCGCGATCACCTCAATCACCATTATCGTCAATGCCCAGGCTAATACCGGAGCCGTGATGCGGGGCAAATTGAAATTTCCGACCGCTGTCAACATCGCCAATGAGCCGATTACCATGACCTTGCGAAAAAATTGCGAGGAACAGACCCAGGATTGCTGGAAAGGCGGCGGATATGATGTCGTGCCTCATGATGATCAGGCCGGACAAACGTTAAGCGAATACGATTATGAAATCAATGTGACCACGGGCCGGTTCTGGATGGAAATCAGGACGGATTATTGGGGCATTGTCAGAGAAGGCGGCGGCGGCAGCGATCAAGTTGAGCTTAAAACGACTACGACCGTGGTTAAGAATATGAGTTTTGCCCGGGCCGGACGAATCAGGGGTAATTTGTTGAAGCCGGACGGTTCGCGCTTTATTCCCGGAAACACGGAAAACGGCTATGTCAGCGGCAATATCAATGCCAACGGCGAGGGCAATGGCTGGGGTTATACCCAGGTTTCCAACGACGGTTCGTTTGTGATCGGCGGGCTTTTGCCGGGTAAATACACAATGCGCGCCAATACATGGGGCGGCAATGCTAATTATGCGATGCCTGATCAAACGCCCAAGGTCACGGTTACGGCTCAAAACGACTCTTATCAGGACGTGCAATTTTTGGACGCGGAAATGGTGAAGTTTGACGCCGATACTTCTTTATTGCCCGTGCTCATCAGCACCCCAAGCGAATGGGGGGATTTGGAGGGCGAACACTATCGAGGCTTGCGTTTGCCTGCGGGCACGCCCATGAACGCGGAGCGGGCGCAACTGATATTGGCGGATGAAGGGGATTGGGATACCCGCATTGTGCAAAGATCAACCACGCCTCAAAATCAATACCCATGCAACAGCAGTTTTAATCCCACTCCTAACAAATGGTGCCCCTTAACTATGGGCACCGGATTCTCGCACGATTTTTATTTGGTGCGCTGGGGCGATGCCTATGGCTGGTGCGATGACCATTGCGATCCGCAAACCTTTAATCCCAATGACACGGGTGGGACGCAGTTTTATTTCACCATCGTTAATTCCACCAAGAATATTGCAGTCACCAAAGACGCGCCTCATGACGCCGAGATTCACCGCAAAGATTGGCAGTCCGTCTCGACGTTCTCGGCGGTTGACGTTAACTTATCGCCTGCGGCCACGGTCAGCGAAGGCGCTGTATTGACGGGCACGGTCACAGCCGTCAATATTATCCGCGAGCAGGATTTTAGGGCTTTAGCCGGCGATTGGGAGAAATTCATGAATTATCTCCCGGTGGTGGTGGTTTATGATGAGAATAAGAATCTTTTGGGCGCAGGCATGGTTACCCCGACCGTCAAACAATTGGCGCCCGTGGGTCATGAGTTTGACGCAATCGTCAGTTCCGGGGATTGGGTCAAGTTTTCCAATCTGCTGGGGACCTTCACCGAAGGCTGGCAATACATGATTCGCGGACTTCCGGCCGGCAAAAAAGTGTTTGCCTCATTGACCACGCCTAATTATCCACCCGTAATTTTCGATCTGACCATGGGCGTTGTTGGTTCGACGACAAACAGGAATTTCAACTTGGATACCCTGGGCGCGGGTGCGAGTATTTCCGGCGTCGTGACCCCGACCACGTCAACCGCGGTCGTGTATTTGGATAAATCAGGCTTGGCGACCCGTAAAGTATCGATCAGCACCACAACCGGAGGATATGGCTTTAATGGTCTGGGCGCAGGCGTTTACAAACTTAAAGTTGAAGCGGGCGGTTACTCGACGGCCAGGGATGAAGTGGAAGTCACCGAAGCCGCGGCCAAAGCCGCTTCAACCTTCACCAAGAATTTCACCCTCTCAACCTTGCCTCCGGGCAGCGTCGAAGGCCGCATCTTCGCCTCCAGGCTTCCTTTCTCAGTGCTGATGCAGGGAGCCAAGGTTTGCGCGATCAACGAAACATTCAACATCGCCAATCCGACTAAGCTTCTGATTCCTCTTGCGGTCAAGACATCCTCGATCACCGATCCGTCGCAGTCCAATTACAGAATCGAGGGTTTAAATCCCGGCGATACCTATAAGATTTTCGCCGTGGGCGGCGGTTACAGAAAAGCGGTTGCCAAATCCACGGTGGCGATCAATGGGGCGATCACGCGTTTTGACTTTGACCTGGAATTAAAACCTGAAATCGATGTTTCGGTCAAAAAAGAAGGCGGTTACTTTAATTTTATCGTGACCGTTCCCGATAAATTCTTTAAGATTACGGCTACTTTTGACACTGCTCCTTATGATGGGGTGGGCATCACCACCATCACCTTCCCTCAGGTCAGCGGCACTGATACAAAGTACACGCAGTCCATGAGCGAGAACCTGTTCGCCGGCTCGCCCACGTGGGTTTTAAGAGTCGTGGCTAAGACGCTTGAGGGCCGGGTGCTGATCAAGAACTTGACCTTTGGTCCGGCTGTTCCCAGTATTGCTCAGGCGCCTTTGGATAATATTCTGGCCGGTTGCGAAGAGGAAAAAAACAGTAAGGGTGTCAGCAGCAATGAGCTGGTATTAGATAACGGGGAAACCAGAACCGACTATACAGGCATCTCTTTCCCGCTCGGCTCGGCCATCGACGTATCTTCGGGCGGCGTGCCCACGGCTGCGATCACGGCTAAATCCACCGACACATTGACCGGGGGCCAGGCCTGCACGAATTGCAACGGCAATGCCTATCAAATTGACGTGTCCAGCATTCAATTCACCGGCAAACCCATTGAGGTCACCATTCAATACGACAAAACCTCGGCCGGAGCCAATTCCTCCGACCTGTGCGTGCTGTTTTTTGACACACAATCGAATAAATGGACTTGCGATTCCACCCTGACCGTCACCAATAAAAACGAGGATACGGGCAATATCACGGTGAAGGTGAACCCTAATTCGAGCCGGGCTTTCGGCTTTGGGACCAACGGCACATACGGAACGTTGGGCTTGCCTCGCTACGGGTCCATGAGCGCCAAGGTGGTTAATGGGCAGTTCTCTTATAACCCCTTAAACCATGGCGCAGGATCAGGTCTTTTTGCCGTGGGCGTGGCCGCTGCGGGCGGAGTGGCTACGGATGGGAAATTCCATGCGTATAATTACCCCAATCCTTTTGACTTAAAGTCAAAAACCGTCAGTTTCCGTACCGGCACCGGCGGGGTCAATGCCACCATCACGGGTACCTATATCGTGGTGGCTCCCACTGGTTCGGGCACGGTTAATACCACGGTCAGGATCTATAACGTGGCTGGTGATTTGGTGCGCGAGTTGGTCGATACCGCCACCGCCGGCCAATATAATTACTTCCACTGGGACGGCAAAAATAAATCAGGCTCGGAGGTGGCCTCAGGCGTCTACTTCGCGACGATAGACGCCCCAGGGGCTCCCAAGAAGGAGCCGATCAAGCTTGTGGTGGTGAAGTGACATGGGGGTGATGGCCATGAAAAACTTTGACATGAAAATGGAGAATGCGATGAAAAAAATAAGAAGCGCGGTAAAAGGTTCCGGCCTCGCGGCTCTGGCTCTCGTCATGGCAACGGCTTCATTCGCCTCCGGTCCCGGGACATCGGCCGGCCAGTTTCTGCGGATACCGGTTGGCGCTCGCGCTCCTGCGCTGGGCGGAGCGTTCTCGGCCTTGGCTGATGACATCACGGCCATTCATTACAACCCTGCCGGCTTGGCTCAATTGGAGGGCAAGGAAGCGGCTATTTCCTATAACGCCTATTTCAAGGATACAGCCTCACAATTCTTAGGCTACGGGCAGAAGATAGGGGCCTGCACATTAGCCGGAGCGATTAATTTGTTCGCGGTTAAAGACATTGAGAAGCGCTCGGTCAGCGCCGGGGACGCTGATAAGCCTGACTTGGGGACGTTCAAGGCCCAGGATATGGCGTTGTCGTTAGGC
>JACPAN010000034.1 GCA_016180815.1 Elusimicrobiota bacterium | reverse complement strand
TCATTTTTACGCCTTCGGCGGCATTCGGGGCGCATCTGATGTTTACGTAAGCATCAGCATGGACAAATCGCTGCCGATGGAGCAAATCAATCGCTGGCTGATGCGCAATTTGGGTTTTCTTCTGCTGACGACACTGGCGGCTTTGATTCTTGCGGGCGTCGGCGCCGAGGCGTTGATTTTACGCAAAGTTCAGGTCATTATTGACGCCGCGCAGCGCATCCGCCGGGGGGATTTTTCCGCTCGAACGGGATTCGCCCACGGTCCGGGGGATATTAATCATTTGGCTGCGGTTTTTGATCAGATGGCGGCGGCCTTGGAAAGCAGGGATCGGGCCATGCGTCAGGCTCAGGCCCATCTCATCCAAAGCGAAAAAATGGCTACGATCGGGCAATTGTCCAGCGGCATCGCCCATGAAATCAACAACCCTTTGGCCGGCATCATGGGCATTCTTCAAATTATTTTGGCCGAAGGCGCGGTCTCAGGGCAGTTAAAAGAAGATTTGGACGTTGTTTTACGGGAAACTCAGCGCATCAAAAGAATCGTGTCGGATATGCTGGTTTTCTCCAGAAATTATGATTTACAGCCCGAGGCCGTGGATGTCGGCGATGTGATGCGCGAGATCGTGGTTTTCATGAAGCATCAAGCGAAAATCAATCAAGTGAGCATTGAAAATATGGTCCCCAGGCACCTCGATACTATCGAATCCAGCGCCGCTGAGTTGCGGCAGATTTTTATGAATGTCATTTTAAACGCGATTCAGGCCATGCCCGATGGAGGCACGCTGACGATCAGCCATGAAACCGGTCCGGAGTTTTTGACCGTTAAATTCAAGGACACCGGCCACGGCATCGATTCTCGTCATGTCGCACGCGTCTTCGATCCATTCTTCACCACAAAGGCCTCAGGCCAGGGAACGGGTTTGGGCCTGTCCGTGTGCCTGGGCATTGCTAGAAACATGGGCGGGCGAATAACGGTTGAATCCGAGGGCCCCGGCAAAGGGGCGTTGTTTAGCGTTTCCCTTCCGTCGAAGTTAAAGGGCGGCCGACCATCACAGGGCCTTAACGAGGGGGCGGCTCAGGGCAAGGAATCCTAATGGCCGGAATCTTGATGGTCGAGTCGGAGCCCCTGATTCGCCAGGTGTGCCGCCGGATTTTCGATCGAGACGGCCATGATGTCGATTTTGCGGCCACGATTGAGGAGGCTCAGTCGTTGGTTAAATCCGGAAGTAAATATTCTTTGCTTGTTACGGATTTGCGTTTTCCCGACGGCAACGGTTTGGATTTTGCGCGCGTTTTTCGCGAATATCATCCGGCCGGAAACATCATCGTGATGACCGGCCTGTCCACATTTCAGGGACAGGAAAAAGCCGTTGATTTGGGGGTGGCCGATTATATCGGCAAGCCTTTCGATGTTCATGAGTTTGGAATCAGAATCAGAGAATTGACGGCGGATCGTTCGCGTGAGAGCCGGCCGGCTCCCGGCCGCGTCATGATCGCCGCTCCTGACGGCGAAGAGTATATCCGGCTTTTCATCAAATGCCTGGATCGGTCCGGTTTTGAGTCGCGTTTGATCGGGCGCGTCGAGGAGCTTGAGGGCGATTGCGGCCCTGCCCTGCCCTGCCCTGCATTTTTTTAGCGGACACGGCTTTGGGGGAGGCCCAAGTTTTTGATTATTGCGGCCGGTTGCGCCGGTCAAGGGCCGGAGAACAAAGTCCGCCGATTATTGTTTTGACGGAACATCCGGAACCGCTGTTGGTTAAAGCCAGGGAAGCCGGGGTTAATTTGCTTTTAAGCAAACCCCATAAACCTTACGATTTATTGCACGCGGTCCAAGACCTTGTCGTCCGCCGCAAAAGCGGCGGTATCGCCGCCCCCTGATTGCGTTGAGAGCCCCCCTTGACAAAAATCGTTTTTGGCATAAAGATTAAACAGAATAAACTAAATAAATAAATTAAACACTATGCAAATCATTCCTTTGCGCCCCCTCACCACTCACCAGGTCGCCCAATTCTGCGCTGTCACGATTCCCGGCGTTATTCGCTGGGTTAAAGCGGGCAAACTCAAAGCGTACACAACCCCGGGCGGCCATCGCAGAATACGGTCCGAGGATTTATTGGCGTTCATGCAACGCTATGGGATGCCGATCCCGGAGGGCCTTTCCCTAGCGAACCGAAACAGAGTTTTGATCGTTGATGATGATCCGGGCATTCTTCATATGATCCGCCGGACACTCTCAAAAATCCAGCCGCCGCTTGAAATCGAGACGGCCGCGGATGGTTTTGACGCGGGGCAGAAATCCGTGGTTTTTTTGCCGCACATCGTGCTTCTTGATTTGAGGCTGCCCGGCATCGATGGTTTTCAAGTTTGTGAAAACTTGAAAAAAAATCCCAAGACGAGCGCCGCCAAGATTATCGCCATGACCGGCGCGGACACGCCCCAGGCTCGCCGGAAAATTTTAGACCGCGGGGCCGATGCTTATTTGCCCAAGCCCTTTGAGCTTCGAATTTTAATTGAAGAGATTTCGCGGCTCTTGGGCATCAGGCTTGAATTCGGCCGTGACCCGGCGGCCGTGAACATCAAAAGGAGCGAGGGTCATGGCTGATCGGCAGATCAATAAAAAGGTCTTGATCGTGGATGACGATCAGGACATGCTTCACGTCTGGGACCGGATGCTTCGCAGAGAAGATATCGACGGCACGTTCTGCGCGGGCGGCCAGGGGGCCTTGGATCTCTTGACCCGGCAAGATTTTGCCGCGGTTTTTACTGATTTTCAAATGCCCGGCATCAACGGCGCCGGGGTTCTTGAATTCGTCAAAAAGAAAAGCCCGGCCACTTGCGTCAGCATTGTCACGGGCTTGGCCACGCTTGAGGGGGCGGTGAGCTGCGTTAAAAACGGGGCGTGCGACTATATCGCCAAGCCTTGCGAAGCGGCCGAGTTGATCGTTAAGGTTAAGCGCTGCCTTCTTCATCATCAGGAGCGCGTGGAGATGGGCGAGTTGAGGCAATCGGTCCGGCGCTATGAAGAGCTTGATGAGCTGAAATCCCAATTTGTCTCGAACGTTTCATACGAGCTTCGAACCCCGCTTTTTTCCATCCGCGCGGCGTTTGATCTTTTATCCACGGAACTTGCCAACGGCGATCCTGTCAAGGCCCGGTTGTCGAAGGTTATCTCAGGCAATATCGACCGTTTGGCCCGGTTGATCGGCAATCTGCTGGATTACTCAAGAATAGAAAAAGGCGTTCTTTCGTTCGTCTTTGAAGACGTGGATTTAGCCGCCGTTGTCCGGCAGGTGGCTCAGGCGTTGGAATTTTTGATTCAGGCGCGCGGCATTTCTTTGCTTGCCTTCGAGTCTTCTCCCTTATCCATCACAGGCGATTTGAGCCAATTGACCCAACTCGTCACCAATTTATTGGCCAATGCGATCAAGTTTACTCATCCCGGCGGGAAGGTCGGCATCGAGCTTAAGGACTTGGGCGAGGATGTGGAAATGGTCATTTGGGATACAGGGATCGGCATCGCCGGCGAGAATCGTGAAAAAATTTTTGAACGTTTCTATCAGGTCGACGGTTCGCTGACTCGTGAAGCCGGCGGAACAGACATCGGATTAACCATCGTGCGGGCGATCGTGGAAAACCACGGCGGCACAATCGAGCTTCACAGCGAATTAGGCAAAGGCAGCCGTTTTCAAGTGCGGCTGCCGAAGAAGCCGAAGGCTGCGGCGCAGGGAGGTTCCCATGCATGATGCGAAAACCGTCTTGATCGTCGATGATGAGCCTTATGTGCGTTTTGTGCTGCGCGTTGCTTTGGAAAAGGGCGGCTTTGCGGTTGAAGAGGCGCAGGACGGCCTTGAGGCTTTGAGCAAGCTCAAAAGCGTCTCTCCCGCAGTTATTCTCTTGGACATCATGATGCCTAAAATGGACGGCTACGCTTTTCATCAAAAGCTTAAAGAGGACCCGCAAACAGCCGATATTCCTGTCGTCATTATCACCGGCAAAGGACAGATGAAAGAGCTCTGGGATTTAAGGCAAGACCTCAAAATCGTGGCTTATCTTGAAAAGCCTTTTCCGGTGGCCATGCTGATCGGCAAATTAAAGGAGCTGTTCGAACCGGAAACCGCGACCTGAGCCTGGAAACTCCCCGGTTTCGGTAGACCGGGACCGAGGAGAAGCCATGAGAGGGAGTCAGGGTTTAATTGCGGCTATTATTATTGTTCCGGCATGGGCGTTTGCTGGAGGAAGCCTTAGTTTCGGGCCTAGTGATTTTCCTTCAGCCGCCTATAACGATGCCGTCGTCGATGGGTCCAATTATTTGACGCTTCTCAATCATTGGGACATTTTGGACACGCCGCTGACGCCGCGTTATTACAGCGGCTTCTCTTATGACGCGACCCGCCGCAAGGGGGTATTGTTCGGCGGCATTAAGACGGACGGCAATGCGCTGGGTGATACCTGGGTTTGGGATGCGACCGACGGATCGTGGACGGAAAAATCGACGACAACCGCGCCCTCGGCGCGTTACGGGCATACGCTGACTTGGATGGGGGATAAATTCTTGCTTTACGGCGGGAGTTCCTCCAGCGATACCTGGACTTATGATGTTGCCGCCGATAGTTGGGTTTTGGTTTCAGGTTCGGTCACGCCCCCCGCTGATTTGGCTAATCCGGCCGCTGCGTTTGACGGCGATACGCAGCAAGTTTTTCTCTTCGGCGGCGGACGCGGCAATGCGACCTGGATTTACCACGTTGCCGGTTCAAGCTGGTCCAGCCTAACTCCCTCTGCGTCGCCTTCGGACAGGACAGGCGCCTCGATGGCCTATGATCAAACGAGCGGCCGGCTGATCCTATTCGGCGGACGCGATCCTTCAGGCGGCGCCATCTTGGGGGATACCTGGGTCTTTAATCCGGGGACGCTCGTTTGGACCCAGCTTTCTCCATCTTCGCCGCCGTCCGTGCGTTATGAAGCGTCCATGGTTGATGATCCTCAAGCCAAGCAAATCGTCCTCTTCGGCGGGCGCACGGGCGCTGCGAATACGGCCAAATCCGATATCCATTATTTTGATTTCGGGAAAAACCGCTGGTTTGAAGCCTTGGCCACGAGCGTGAACTCTCCGCCTCCCCGGTTCGGTCATGGCACGGTTTACGACGCATTCAATCGTAAGCTGTTGATTTTCGGGGGAAACGTCGGAGGCTCCTTGGTTTCCGCGCTTTGGACCAACACGATGCGCTCCACGGGCACAGCTTTATCTAATGCCAAAAACGTGGCCGGAACCACGCCCATCGCCTGGAACAATCTCTCGGTTTCCTTTGCGGAAAGCGCGCCCGGCACGGATATTTTATTGCAGGTTGCTTCGTCATCAGATGGCGTCTCTTACGGCGCGTTTCAGGGACCCGACGGTTCGACCTCGACGTTTTATAGTTCGACCGGCACCCCCTCGGCGCTGTCGGGCTCTTTGGCTGATCGCCGTTATTTGAAATGGAGCGCCTTGTTTAGGTCCGAGAATCCTCCGGCCAAGCCACGGTTGGTTTCCATGAGCGCTTCTTACAATCAAGCGCCCACGACGCCGGCGTTGAATGCACCCGCAAACGGCGCCAGGATCAACGACGCGAGCCCATCGTTTCGATGGCAGGCGGCCGCTGATCCCGACGGTTCGGCCGACGGCCCGTTGCTTTATCATGTTCAAATTTCAACGGATGAGACATTCGCCTACGTTGCGATCGCCCAGGAAAATATCGCGGTCGGCGCTTCGGATGTTTCGTTTGAGGCTTCGACGCCGTTGGCCAACGGCGTTTGGTATTGGCGCGCTCGCGCCAAAGACAACGCCGGGCTTTATGGAAATTGGGCGAATCGCTTCAGCGTTATTGTCGATACCAGCACCCCGCCTTCGCCGGTGACGCAGATGAGCGCGGCTATGGGCGCGGGCAACAATGAAATCGCGGTGACCTGGGTTTTTCCTGGCGACGACAAAGGCGCGATTAACGGCGGTCTTTACCGTATTCGTTTCGGCGCGGCGCCGATCGCCGATGAAGCGGCTTGGGCATCCGCCCAGGAACGCTCCGGGCTTTTGACCGCGGCCTCGGGGCAGACGTTGATCACGGTGATCGACGCTCTGGCCACGGCCGCCACCTATTACTTTGCGATAAAAACCGAGGATGAGCTGGGCAATCTCTCGGCCTTGTCCGCCGTGTCGCCTTTCGCCATGACCAACGCATCCCCGACCGTGTCTCTTTCGGCGCCTGCGGGCGGGGAAATTTTTACGGGCTCGACCACGGTTCGCTGGACAGCCGGAGATCCGAATTCCGGGGATGATTCTGCGTTGTCTCTTTGGCTTTCTTCATCGAGCGGCGTTTCTTATGACACGCTGATCACGAGCGCTTTGGCGGCCGGCGCCACGTTTTATGTTTGGGATACCAGAGCCGTCGGCAACGGCGCAACCTACAGGCTGAAAATCCGCGCCGTTGATGAGCGCGGGCTTTCGGCCGAATCCGCCATGGCGTCTGATTTTCGCACGGACAACGCCAACGAGCCGCCGGTGATTGTTTTGACCTCGGCCCCGGCCGCGGGTCAGAAAATCGAAGGCCCGTTTCTTGTGTCTTGGTCGATCACGGACCCGAATCTTTATCAAACCCATGTCGCGGATGTTTTCCTGTCGCCTGATTCGGGCGCGAGTTTCATCGCCGTGGTCTATGATCTGAAAACAACCAGCATTACGCTCGACACATTCGCTTTCGGGACGCTTTGGAATTTGGGCAATTTGGCGACATACCGCATCAAGGTCGTTGTCAGGGATTCCGGCAACCCGATTTTAAGCGCCGAGGCCGTCAGCCCGGTGTTCGAGGCCAGGACGACGTCCGTCAATTCCCTGAATCTTTTGCGGCCGCTGGACGGCGATTTCCCTTCGGTTTTTGACTTAGCCTTTGCCTGGCAGGCTCCGGCGGGTTTTGGCGGCGGCCTCAATTACACGCTGCGTTATTCTACGGAGCCTTTATTTTTGACGGGCGTCGCGGTTTCAAGCATCGCAACGACAAGCCATGCCCCGGCTGTGGGCGCTTTGGTCTGGGACACGACGTATTACTGGCAAGTGATCGCCCGCGACAATCAAGGCCGGGAAACCAGAAGCGTTCTTGAGAAATTCAGCGTTTCAAGAACTACGGCCAAATCGTCCGACCGGCGCCTTGCGGTCGATATTCTTTCCGGCTTGCCTCCGGGCGCCTATATCAGCATGGGTTTGCCCGGTCCGGTCCATGCCTTAAAAATCGTCCAAGCCAATCAAGATGCGGCGGCGGACCGGTTGACTCAGGCTTTCTCCACGGAAACCTGGCATATCGAATTGAAAGACCTCTCCGGCCAACCGGTTCAAGCCGGCGCCTTGTCCGCCCGGTTGTCTTTGGTTTATTCCGACGTCGACGCCGACGGCCGGGAGGATGCCACGCTTGTTTCGGTCGATCGCATTAAAATCGCGCGGCTCAACGAAGCGAATAATCGATGGGAGATGGCGGCCGCGGACCATCGCGTGGACGGCTCGAGCAAAACCGTCAGCGCCGAGGTTCCGGGTTTTTCCGTTTTCACGTTGGTGGCGGCTGCGGCGTCTTCGGGGCGGCTTTTTTCGATCACGAGCTTTCCCAATCCATTCGCCGCGGGGCATGAGGTCGCGCGCATCCGCTATGCCTTGACGGAAAACGCGGATGTGACCGTGCGCGTGTATACGCTGTTGGGTGATTTGGTGCGCGTTTTTCATTTTTCGGCGGGTGAAAACGGCGGACGCGGCGCGGTCAACGGCTTGACCAATGAAATCACTTGGGACGGCAGAAACGGCGAGGGATTGACCGCGGCCAACGGCATGTATGTGGCTGTTGTCGAGGCGGTGTTCCCTAACGGACGCGAGCGGGTGATACGTAAAATCGGGGTGCTCAAGTGAAGACTCCTTGGTTGTTTCTTATTGTTATGGATGTGCTGGTCCTGCCGGGTTTTGATGCCTCGGCTTTGACGGCGCCTTTTCGCCCCCGGCCCGCGGATGGAGGATTTCCCGGAGAATGGCTGGTTTCATTCGGGGCCAGCGCCCGGACCACGGCGATGGCCAATGCCGCGGTCAGTCTGGGCGGTCCGGAATCCGCTTACAGCAACCCGGCGGGTTTGGCGGACGGGGGATTGGGCCAGGCGACGTTTTTAGCGGCTCCTTTATTGGCCTCAGCCCAATATCAGGCGCTTTCGTTTAATCATCCGGTCAGGCTGGGCAGTTATATGGGCATGACTTTCGCGCATTTGGGTTCTGGACAGGCTGAAAAAACCGACAGTTTCGGCCGGACCGGCGGCAGCTTCAAGGAGGAGCAGTACGCCGCGCTATTGGGCTGGGGGGAGCGCTTGACCTCTCAAATGGATGGAGGATTGACGCTTAAACTCATTCGTCAGAGCATGGCCGAATACAGCGCTTCGGGATTCGGCCTTGATTTGGGTTGGCGTTTCCGTGGGGAATCGGGTTGGCTGGCCGGCGTTTCTTTGGTCAACGCGGCGCCGGCGCGCCTGCGGTTAAAAGAGGAGCGGGAGCGTTTTCCCCTTGTGCTGCGCATCGGGCCCGGTTATGCTTTCTCCATGGGGGAGCGGTTCTTTTTGCTGGCTACGGAATTTGATTGGATCAAGCCCGATTCCCGCCGTTCGATCAAACGCTGGGGCGTTGGTTTTGAAGCGTTGGTTTTGCCGGGAAAAACCCCGTTGACTCTGCGCTTGGGCATTAATCATCGCGAGTATACGGCCGGCTTTGGTCTAGCCAACGGCCCTATTGAGTTTGATTATGCCGTTGCCGTGCATGAGCTTGATCTTTTTCATCGTTTCGGCTTGACCCTGCGTTTCGGCTATCTTTCGCCGTTGGCTCAGAAAAAAATCGAGGCTCAATGGCGCCGCCTGGAAACCAAGGAAGCCGAGCTTCGTCTGGCCCGGACCGGCGGCCAGGAAGCGCCCGCGGCGGATCACAACAACGGCGGCGCGCGGATGGAAAACGTTTTGACCCAGATTCGCATCAGCATGGCTCAAGGAGAATGGGACATGGCCCGCCGAATGATCGATCAGGCGTCGGCCGCTGATCCCCAAGACAGCCGCCTGCCGGCTTTGCGCCGGGAGCTCGAGCAAAAAATTGGGGAGGAAAAAATAAAAATTGAGAAACAAAACGTTCAAGTGTATTACGGTTCAGGCCTTTACCGGGAGGCGTTGGATGCAGCCATGGGCGTTTTGCGCCTGGCGCCTAAAGATCAAGGGACGCATGTATTGGCCCTGATGTCGCAGGCTCGGCTTTATATCGCGCAGGGAGAATATGGCTTGGCCCAGGACCAGTTGCGCCGCGCGGTGGAGCTCGACCCGGAATTCAATGAAGCGGCTGTTTTGTTCCGCAAAGTCAAAACATTGGTGGAGGTCGAAGGAACGGGAGGGCGCAAGAAATGAACAGACGCCGGGCCGCTGTCTTTGTATTCTGCGCTGGAGTTCTGTTGGGCTTGCGCGCGGGGGCTCAGGAGGTTGCTTCGCCGGATCATTACAAGCAGGGGGTTTCCAGTTACCTTGAAGAAGACTATGAGGCCGCGGTGAAGCATTTGAAAAGGGCCATGGAAGCCGATCAAGAGAAGGACAAGGCGCGCCGCTTGCTCAATAAAGTGCTGCTCGACGCTTTCCGGCAGAGCTATAAGTCGAACAATGATTTAAAGGCCCGGCGTTATTTGGATGAAGCCCGGGCTTTGTTCCCCGGCGATCAGGATGTCGAAACTGCGGCGCGTTTGTTTCAAGGCATCAAGGCGGTGAAAAAAGCGCCGGTTCAAGCGCAGGGGCAGGCTCGGGATAATATGGGCTCCGCGTCGCAGGCTCCGGTAAAGGCGACTGCGGTTAAATTGCCGGCGACCGGCGGGGAGTTGTCTTCGGCCAAGCCCGCAGGGAAATCGGATTGGGATATCCAGCGACCGTGGCCTTACCTTATTGTTTTGAGCGCGGGGTTGGTTCTGTTCGCCGCAGGTTTCATGGTGATGCAGATGCGCCGGTCCCTGATCGTTGAAATGCGCCGGAATCAGGCTGTTTTCATGGAGCAAATCGATTCTCTTAAAACAGAACTTAAGCAAAAAAATGATGAGCGCCGGCGCCTGGCCAAGGCGCTCGAGGATGCCCGCCAGACGGGTAAGAAAGTTCAAGAAAAATTAACAACGTCCAAGCCCGATGGCGTGGATACGTTTCTTAAGCAGTCCCGGGAAAAGGTGTTGCCGCCTCCCTCCTGGGCGCCGCCCGAGCGCGCGCCGGATCAAGGGCTTGAAGAGGAAAGGAAAAAGGAGCTGGAGCGGATCAAGGCGGAAATCGCCACCCGGCGCCACCTGATCGATTCAGGGAAAGGCAACGGGCCCAAAAAGGCCCATGCTCAATTCCAAAAGCAAAAAATGCTGGAGACGCTCGTCAAAATAACGCCCGAAGGAAGAACGCAGAGCCAGCAGCGCATCGTTGAGCAAGCTGTTTCTCTTTATGAGACGTTTCCTAAAGAGGCCGTCAAGTTTATGGGCCGTTTGGCTCAAGATAATGACCCCATCATCCGGGCCAATGTCGTGGCCGCGCTTGCGGCTGTCGGTGATCCCGCAATGATGGGATTGCTTCTTGAATTGCTGCAAGATGAGCATCATGAGGTCAAGCGGGAGGCGCTGAAGGCCCTTAAATTATTGAAGTCGGCCGGCCGCGCATCGCAGCCCCTGCCTGAGCTGGACCGGGAAAAAATAGAGCGGGCCATCAGGGCCGAACTTTCCAAAGGCGAGTGGGTTCTCTAAGGTTGGTTTAAAAATTCTAAAACAGCTTTATTGACGACATCGGGTTTTTCTTCCTGGGGGCCGTGGCCGCAGGAAGCAATCGGCAGGAATTTTGCATTGGGCATTTCGCGCGAAAGGCGGCGCGCGCTGGCGAGTGAAACCAGCGCATCTTTGTCTCCGCAGATGATCAGCGTTTCATGAGGCGTTTTTTTGAACAGCGGCTGGTATTTTTTGGCATGGGCGGTGACCTTCGCCATGTTGCGGGCCAGCTTGATGATGGCTCGGCGGCCTTCCGGCGTTTCCAGCGGCGCCGCGTATTCATCCACGAGTTCTTTGGTGATGAGGCGATGGTCCACGAACAGGCGCCGGGTGATGAGTTCGACGCTCCATCGGCCCAAATTTTTTCTCAAAAAAGAAGCGAGGGGATTAAAACACATGGCCTTGATGCTCACCGGCATGGAATCCGGATACGCCGGCGCCGCGATCAAGACAAGTTTTTTAATGCGTTCGGGCTGCTCGATGGCGGTCAACAGCGAAACCATGCCGCCCATGGAATTGCCGATGAGGTGGGCTTTGTCCAATCCCATTTCGTCCATGTACGCCAGAAGGAATTTTTGATAGCCGAACACCGAGTAGTCGAAATTAGCGGGCTTGCCGGAGCGTCCGAAGCCGGGGAAATCCGGAGCGTACACCCGGAATCGTCCGGCCAAGGCCGGCAGCAAATGGCGCCATGAGTAGGAAGAAGCGGCCATGCCGTGCAGCAGCAGGACGGGCTCTCCCGAACCCGCGGACAGGGACCAGGTTTTAATGTTGCCGACTTGGATGAATTCTTTTTGAACGGCGGCGGTTTCGGCGGCCTGGGTCATATGGTTATTTTCGGACGCCGACGGCCAATCCTTCGCCGGTGGGGATCATCGAGCAGGAGGAAAAATATTTTTTATCGGCGAGGAGTTTAAGGAGACCGCGCATCGAGGGAACGGCCGGCCCTTCTTCTTCGGCCAACGCCGGTGGAAGGTGGAGTTTTCCAAAAAGATAGGCGTTATCCGCGATGATTAAACCTCCGGAGCGCACATTCTTGGCGGCCCATTGTCCGTAGCGGGCGTAATTGATTTTATCGGCGTCGATGAAGCATAAATCAAACGGCCCTTGAGACGACAATCTGGATAATGCCGGCAGCGCATCGTCCACCACGATCTCCACTTTGGATTGCAAGCCGGCGCGTTTTAGGTTTTCGCGCGCTTCGCGGGCGAAGCGGTCGTCGCGCTCCAGGCTCCATAACCGTCCCTTAGATCCCAGGCCCAGGGCGATCCACGCCGCTGAATAGCCGCCCAACGTTCCGATTTCCACGGCTTTTTTGGCATTCACCGAGCGCGTCAGGAATTCAAGGATTTTGCCTTCCATCGGGCCGATGGACCAAGGAGGCAGGCCGCGTTTGACCGATCGCCGGCGGATTTGAGCCAAGGCCGCCGGTTCATGGATCAGATTTTTTAAAAGATAATCCTGGAGTTCCGTCGTCAGGTAAGAACCCCTCAGATCGGAGCTGTGGGCCGTTGAAGCGGGCCATATCGCTTGCGCCATCAATAATCATTTTATTAGATAGCGGGATGATTTCAACTCGTCGTTGTTTGCTCGTGGTCGGGGCGACGGCCGCTATTTTCGGCGGTTGCGCGGTTCCCGTCTATATCAATCATTACAAAGCGCCGAACCGGCTCGATGCCGGGCACCTGGGGGCGCTCAAGCGCGTCTATGTTGCGGTCGTGCCGCCTGATCAGCATAAAAAATCCGCTGCGTGGGGCAAGGGTTTGAATAAATTTATTAATTCGCTCGCCGAGAAAAAGGAGATGGATCCTAATGAGCGCTGGAGCGATTGGAAGGGCGGGCAGGCCCTGGCCCTCGGCCAGGCCGCGGCTCGGGCAATTTCCGGCTCTTTCGGCGGAGCCATTGCCGTGCAAGCTGGCCACGGAGAAAAACCGCCGGGATGGATCGGTCATCTGGGAGCCACGTCCTCGCTGTGGATTTTTCCGCAGCCCCTGATCCTGGAAAAAGAGCCGCGCCAGGTGGATGTCCGCGACAAAAGCGGCAATGTCATCGGCAAGCGCACAGAGTGGGCTCTTAAGAAAAAATGGCGCGTCAAATACGGCTTTTTCGCGGAGCCCGGAGGAAAGCTGATTTTTGAAGCGCCCTTTGAGGCCGAGCAATCCGATACCATGGCCGATGAGCCTGACCTCGATAAACTGCTTGCGGTCCAGGAAAAATCGTGGGTGGAAGCCTGGGCGAGGACATTGGCCGTGGATCTTTTGCCCCATGAGGTGCGCCGCGTGCGGGCTCTTTATAAAGGGAAGAGCCCAAAAATGAAAGAAGCTCAAAAACTCGCCCGTAGCGGGCAATGGGATCAGGCCGAAGTTTTGTGGAAGGAAGAGAACAGTCCGGAGGCTCGTTTTAATATCGCGGTCAGCTATGAGCGGCGCGGGCTTTGGTCCGAGGCCAAGGCAGCTTATGAATCAGCGGCGAATACGGGCGGCAATGCCGCGCACCAGGCTTCCGCGGCTTTAAGCGAACTCGGCGTATTAATGCCGTCCGCGCCCGCGACATCCGAAGCCAAAATAAAAGAACCGCCGGATATTTTCGCCGCACAATGGGCCGTACTGCCCATGAATAATGAAACTAACGATTTGGACGGCCCTGCGCATGTGCGGGCCGTGCTCGAGTCCGGTTTGGGGCAAATGGGCCTTGCTTTGGTCAATCCCGAAGAAGTGGACGTCAAACTCAAATCCCAAGGCATTACGGACGGCGGGCAATTGGGCTCCATGAAACCCAAGGACATCGGCAAACTTTTGGGCGCGAATTATCTTATTTACCCGGTCTTAGAGGAGTACCGTTCGATTCCGTTGGCGGTTTATTACAAAAGAGTCGTGGCTGTTCGCTGGCGCATCGTTCATGCGGCCACCGGCGGCACGCTGGCTGAACAAGCCGAAACCATCGTTTACCAAGGGAGCGCGCCTCCCAACAAAGCCGCGGAAGCTTTAGTCGTTCAATTAGCCGGGCGCCAGATCAGCAAATTGACGAAAACCTACCTCAAAAAAGAAACCGAAGAAGTGGTTGCCGCGCTTGCGGCCGGTTTGCCGCATAAACCGTAGCTTATCTAAAGTCCTATAAATTCATAGGTCTAAAGACCTATAAAAAAAGACCCTAAAGGCCCAGGTGAAATTTTCACTATTGCGGAATGCTTGGTATACGTTCTGTTAATTAATGATGAGGGGGGAAAGAGGATTGTCGCATGATGATTAGAATTTTCCTTGCCGTTGTCGCATTGGCCGTTCAAGCTCAGAATGCCGAAGAGCAGAATGTTTTAAGAAATCGTTTTGACAATCCGGCTGCTTTGCGCCGGGCCCAGGTCGCGCCGCCGGTCAGGATCGTTCCCCCGGGAACGCGGCCTAATCCCGCGGCTCCGACGCCTACGCCGGCGCGCCCCGCCGCTCCCCCTGCCGCCTCCACAGGCCAGGCGTCATCTTCCCAGCCGGATTTGACCGTCGGCGAAACCATGCGCGATATTGCGCGGGTGATGGGCATGATTCAGGCTCGCCATCCTAATACGGCCACAAACCGTGAATTGCGCGACACCGCAATCCAGGGCGCATTGACCGGGATGGACCCTCATTCCGTGCTGTTTAGGCCGGAAGTTTTGAGGCGATGGGAAGAAAGTTCGCGGGGTTCTTTCGCGGGCGTGGGCCTTATTTTAAAGAAAGAAGAAGCTGACGAGCCTCCGGTTGTGCGTATCCCCATCCCCAGCTCTCCCGCCCATGGGGCCGGCATTAGGGCGGGGGATCAAATCGCCACGATCGACGGGCAGAACACGGCCAATATGACCTTGGATGAGGTGGTGACCAGGATTCGGGGTAATCCCGGGACCAAGGTTCGTTTGGGCATTCGCTCGCGCGGATCCAATTCTCGCGCTCCTCCGCGCCAAATCGAGCTGACGCGCGCCGAAGTGGTGATGCCCAATATCCGTTCAGCCATGCTTGATTCGACCATCGGTTACATTCATCTCGCCGGTTTTGAGGAAAATTCGGCTGAGGAATTCAGCCAAGCGTTAAGCCGGTTGTCCGGACAGGGCATGCGTTCGTTGGTCATTGATTTACGGGATGACGGCGGCGGACTTGTCCAGACATGCGTTGATATCGCCGAGAATTTTTTAAGCGCCGGGCAATTGGTGATGACGGCCCGAGGCCGCGCCGGTTCGGAGGAGGAGCGCACGGATACGGACGGCCGCTATCGCAGCCTTAAGATCGCGGTGCTGATTAATTCCGGCTCCGCTTCAGCCAGCGAGATTTTAGCCGGCGCTTTGCGCGATCATGGACGCGCGACTTTGGTCGGCTCCGAGTCCTACGGCAAAGGCTCGGTTCAGCAAATCTTCAGAAATATTCCCGAACAGGGCTACGCCGTCAAGCTGACCATTGCCAAATACTACCTGCCATTGGGTTCCAGTGTTGAGCGCGACGCCGATGGCCGGGGCGGCTTGTCGCCTGATATCGCGGTCAACGTTTCGATGGAAGATGAAGCGAAAATCGCGGAGCAGATGTACTATCGCCTGATGGGCCAAAATCCTCCCGCTCCCGTGGCGGATGCGGCGCTCAATAGGGCCATGGAGCATTTAAGAAGCATGGCGGAGGCGGGACAAAGCCCTCCGCTTGTCCGGCGTTAATTAGCGGCGCCTTAAAACGCGGGTTTCCAGAGCCGGTTGAAATCAAGCCCGAAACCGAAAATTATGTTTTGTCCGGTCGGCTGATTGAGCCGGCCTTTGAATTGATAGAAATCCACGAACGGCGTCAGGCTTAAATTTCCCCATAAAGGCACGCGCAAATTGGCTCGGATATTGAGCTCTTCTTTAAGGTCGACCGCGGTTTTGGCCCCGGCATTGATCCGGCGGTAATTTCCTCCAAGCGCCAGCGGTATATTGGTTTTAGGCAGAGGATAGGACAGCCCAACGGTTGTTTCCCAACCCATTTCATTATCCTTGGGCGTTTTTGCGTAATTGCGCTGCCAAACAAGCCCCA
>JACPAN010000033.1 GCA_016180815.1 Elusimicrobiota bacterium | reverse complement strand
TGCTCCGGGCGCGTCAGGGCGCTACCTGCGTTCCGACGGGGCTTCGACCTTCGCTTGGTCGGGGATTCCTGGCTCCGATCTTTTGGGCGGAGCCACGTCTTATATCCAGAACAGGGATACCTTGCAGGCTTCGGCGACGTTTTATGTCTCCTCGGCTTCTGTATATGGCCAAACTTTATTGGCCAGAAATAGCGGAAGCGTTGGTATTGGCGTAGGTAATCCCACGGCCAACGAGACTTATAGCCGACTGACCGTCGGTGGTAGCGATGCAACAGAGTTGGGGGCTTCCATTGAAAATTCCGGCGCCGGTCAAGTAGCGTTGATTCTTCGAAGATTAGGAGGGACGGCGTCGCGCTGGAGCATGTATACGCCAAGCGGCTCTACTGACCTTCGTTTTTACAATAACGTCCCCGGGCCTGCGGGAGATAAGGTTACATTCGCAGCAGGCGGTAACGTCGGCATCGGAACGGCAGCTCCCGGGCAAAAGTTGGACGTCTGGGGCGGTCAAATCAGGCTTTATGAAAGCGGTAGCGGACATTCTATTGCCTTAAGAACAGACGGCACCTATGCAGACCTCTCCGTCAGCGGAACCCGTCTGTATATTGATGCTCAGACTAATGAGATTGTGGAACTTAACCCTGTATCAGCGGGACCTGTATTCTTGGTTCGCGGTGGCGGCAATGTCGGCGTGGGAACTGATGCCCCTGCCTATAAACTTGATGTCCAGGGCGGCGGCGTCATTCGTTCTACAGGTAGCGCTTATTTTGCAACCACCAGCGGTAACGTCGGCATCAATACGAACGCCCCCACTTACAAACTCGACGTCAACGGCGGCGCCATTGTGCGTTCCACGCTGACGGTGACCAATTCAGTTTATGCTTCTTCTTCGGTTATCTTCACGGACATGACCGCTGATCCCACGTCGGCTGGGGAACTCCAGAGGAACGGCGCGGACATCAAATGGCACGACGGCACCGCTGTTCGTACGCTGTTGCACGGCGGCAATCTGGGAACGACAGCTATCCTCAATCAAAACACCCTGCAAGCCGGAAGCACCTTCTACGTGTCCTCAGGTTCCGTGCAAAACGACTTGGTGGTTTGGGGCAAATTGGGCGTTGGCGTTGGTGTGGCCAATGCCAAGATCGCGGTTGTGGGCGGCATTTCAGCTTCGGGCCAAATCAGAGGCGGCGTGGGCGCTCCTGACGTGGCGGAAAACATCACGACGTCGGACGAAGCCATCGAAGCCGGAGACATCGTCGTGGCTGATCCTAAACATCGCGAGCGCATCATCAAATCCAGCCGCGTTTATCAATCCGGAATCCTGGGCATTATTTCCACCAAGCCCGGCATTTTGACCAATGCCGATGAAGGAGACATTGACGGCGCTATCACCAGAGACAAAAAACAGCGGCCTTTGGCCTTGGCGGGCCGCGTGCCGGTCAAAGTATCGTTGGAAAACGGGACGATCGCTATCGGTGATTATCTGACTTCGTCATCGAAGCCTGGATACGCCATGAAAGCCACGGAGCCCGGTTCCGTGATCGGCGTGGCCCTCGATAATTTCGACGGCAAGAATTCTAAAGAAGGCAAAGTGTTGACCTTCATCAACTTGGGCGAATCGAATCTTTCCGAAAAGGTCAAAACCTTAAGCGGCGAATTGGAAGCCGTGAAGCTTGAGATGCTTAAGATGAAAAAACAGTTGACCCGTGGTGGCGAGGGAGGGAAATAAAGAGAATTAAGCCGGGATTAGGCGATGCCGGCTTTTTCTTCGAGTCTTGCCATGCGCTGTTCGTGGTCTTTGAGGAGAACTACTTGCGTAACCGCTTTGTCTAAATTGTCTATTTTGGTTTCTATCCGGGCAAATTCTTTTTTGGTTGTCATCTCGAATTCAGCCATTTGGGTTTTGCTCGCCATCTCGCCCCTTAGTTCAGTTCTTAGTTGGGCTAGTTCAGTTTTGGTCGCCAATGTCGGCAGGGTTTTATCCAACGTTTCCTGGATTTTGACCACAGCCAAGCCGATTTTTGTTAATTGGCTTTTTAGGAAAGTATTTGATTTGGCCGGCTGCCCTTTCTTTGGCATCGCCTCATTATACACCGGAGCATTAAGAGGCTATTGCCCCTTGCGGGAGGCGGTTTTTGACCCCAAGCTATTTGAGGATTAACGGCCATGCGTCTTCAGGCTAAAGTTCTTGTATTGGTGGGCGTCAGCGCCCTGGGCCAGCTTTCGGCTGTGGCTAGTTTCACTTATTTGGAATGGCGGCATGAGCGTTTCATTGAAATGGAAGAAGACCTGCGCCGCCATATCGCGGCGTTGCGCGATTTCCAAGCTTCGTTTACCGAACTCGCGGCCGGCTCCGTGGCCGCGTTGGTGATGCGTCATGAGCGAGAGTTGGGCGAATTAATTTTGCGGTCCGCCGCCCAGGAAGGCGTTTTGGAGCCTTTGTCCGGATACGGAGCCTATCGTAATTTGAAAAACACCTATGAAGATTACCTTGGCTCTTTGCGGTTGATGATGGAGGAAATCGCCCAAGGCTCGTTCAGCAAGAATCCGCAAAAAATCGTCGTTGAGATATCGGAATTAAAAACCAAGGAAGCTACTTTGCTGAAGCTGCTTCAAGCTGTTTCGGATGAGGCCTGGTCAGGTCTAAGAAGACAAGAAGAGCTCGGCGATCAGCAAATGCGCTGGGCGCATTGGGTGCTTTTTGCCATGTCCGGGATTCTTTTAGCGTTGTCCATGGTGCTGGCCTTGCTCTGGATTTCAGATTTAAGACGGGCGTTTGAGTCCGTTGAAAAGGGACTTTTGTCCTTGGGCCGGGGGGACTTGCCGTCAAATCCCATGCCGCGTCGCGCCGACGAAATGGGCATTGTTTTAAAAGCCATCGAACGGGTCGGTCGTCAATCGCGCGATTTGCAGCAAACCATGATCCGTTGGGATCGCTTGGCGGCCATGGGCCAATTGGCCGGCGGCGTGGCCCATGAAATCAACAACCCTTTGGTTGGGGTTTTGGGGCAAGCGGAGCTTTTAAAGGAGCGTTTGGGTCCCGATCATCCGGCCGGCGCGCAGGTTGAGAAAATCGTTTCCGCGGCCCAGCGCTGCCGCAAAATCGTGAGGAATCTTTTGGATTTTGCCCGGCAGCGCGATCATGAGTTTCAACGCGTGACCTTCGACAAGATTTTGGAATCCGTCATGGACATGGTCAAAAGCGATTTGGAAAAAACAGGGGTTCAAATCATTCCGGAGATCGACCCCGCCTTGCCTTCGATTTACGGCTCTCCGGTGGATCTGGCCGAGGCGCTTTTAAATCTCGTCATGAACGCCAAAGACGCCATGCCCACCGGCGGTCGGCTCTTCATTCGCGCTCGCACTGAGAACGATCGCGTCCGCATCGAGGTGGAGGATACGGGCGCAGGCATTCCTTCCCATGTGATGCCCCGCATTTTCGAGGCATTCTATACGACTAAAGAGTTGGGCAAGGGAACGGGGCTGGGGCTTTCCGTTTCCTACGGCATCGTTAAAAATCACAAAGGCCAGATTTACGCCGAAAGTCCGGGCGAAGGCAAGGGTTCGAAATTTACGATTTTGCTGCCCATGACCGAGGCCGGCGCCGTTGAAGCGGCGAAAGGCCCCCAGAATAAGGCATGAAGTCATGATCGAGAAGGAATTAGAGCAGGAACTCTTGGAATACGCCCGTCGGCGCTACCATGCCGAGAAGCGCCAGCTTCTCGATCTTCTAGATTTCAAAGAAAGGGAAATCGAAGATCTCCGGGGCACGATTCGCGATCTTGAGGCTCAGATCGCAAAGCTCTCCGACCGTCTGGAGGAAGAGCGATTGACGCGAGCCGAGTTTCTTTACCACCAGGAACAGGACATGGCCAGATTTCATGATGAGTTGGCCTAAGAGAAAAAGATGGCGGGCGAAGACCTCGCCTTGCAGGAAGAGAACATCCGGAAATTAAACGAGCAAGTCGTCCAATATAAGCAGGATATTCAACGGCTTTACGATGAGAACAAGCGCACCGTGCGTTCCCTGGGCGATGAAATCAACAAACGTGAGACGGAAATAGAGCGTCTTCGTGTGCGCGACCGGGAGCTGGAAGGAAAAATCCTCGCTATCGAAAATTTGGGCAAAGACGAAAAAAATAAATTGGGGCAGCGGGTTTTGGAGCTGGAAAGTTTCTTGGCCAAGGAGCAGGAGGCCAAAGCCAAAATCGAAGAATCCTCGAAAAACGCCTTGGCGGCTTCCACCGGCGCTTTGCTTGAGGAACGGGCCAAGGTAACAACGCTCCAGGCGCGAGTTGCGGAACTGAGCCGGATGCTCGAAAAATTTGAGACGGAGAAAGAAAAAATTCTTCAGCACTGGGAGAAAGAAAGGAAAAAGTGGGAAGAGCTTTGGGAGCGGGAAAGGAGAGTGTGGGAAAATCAACGGGCGGGTTTTTTTGATTGGGAAGCCCGTTATATGAAGGAGAAGACGCAGTGGGAAAAACTGCTCGGCGATAAGGAAGAGAAAGAAATCCGGCTGACGCGCGTTTTTTCAAGTTTGGTCAATGAGTTGAACCGTTGGGCTACGGCGTTTAGGGAGGGGTCCGGGGCCAGGGGCCGGGCAGAGCCCCCCTCACCCCAACCCTCTCCCCCCGGGGGGGAGAGGGGGCCGCTGCCTATGGAAACAGGCGGCCCCGCGCCCATGCCCCCTCATTTTCCGCAGCTTGATCCCGGACTCCCTCCGGATTTGGCCGCTCAGATGACTCCTGCCGAGCCTCGGCGTTTCGAACCTGTTGAGGAAATGCCGAAGGCCCCGTCCGGTCCCGTTAGCCGTTCGTCAAAATCTTGGCTTAAAATCATCGCCAAGTTTATGCTTTTGCCTGCGATGCTGGGATTGATTGTTTACGGTTCCTTTTATGCTTATCGCGGGTTCATGACTTCCCGCGGGCCGGTTTTTTTCCAAGAAACCGAATCCTGGGATATCCCCCTTGAAACGCCTTCGGGCGTAGCCGAGCAAACCGGCGTTATCTGGGTCGCTGATTGGAAATCAGGGGAAATCATTAAGCTGTCCCAAGATGATCCTGCGCAGTTATCGGGCCGGTATTCTTCGCCCCTGACGTTCTTTCATCCTAATTCCATTGTTTTTTCTCCCGACGGCCGCCAACTGTTCAGCCTCGACTCGGTCAGCCGCAAAATTTACCGGCATAAAGCCGCCGATCCTAAAGTCATTGAAGAGGAAGCGCCCTCGCCCACTGCCTCTTGTTTGTTTTTAGCGGCGCTGGCGCCTTCCGGCAAGCCGGATAGTCCTTGGCATCTTGCGGTTTTAGACACCATCGGTAGACAAATTCATGTTTTTGATCCCAAAGCCATGAAAAACAAGCCGTCCGTTCTCTTGACTCTGCCGCAGGACATCGTTCCCTTGGCGTTCGCGGCGCGGGGGGAAGCGATTTGGGTTTTAGACGGCAAGACTTTTTCTTTATTGCCTTTTGCCAGGGATGCCGAGGGCGCTTGGCGCAGGGGCCGGGCCGTGCAACCTTTATTAGGCGCAGGCGTGGAGACCTTGGCCGGAGCCACCGCTATTTTGGCGCGCGATGACGGCAGTTTTTACATCGTCCTTGAATCCGATCCTCCGCGTCTGGTTCTGACGACGAAAAAGATGAAAGATTAGAGATACGATTCGACATACAAACATTTTAAAGGAAGCCTTAGATATTTGAGGCAATTTCAAAAAGTCATATTGTCATTGCTGAAGTCCAAAAAGAAAAAATTTTGAATTTCCCGGTTGCAAACCGTTTCTTTGCCGGTCATAATTGATCGATGTCCGGGTTCTCTCTCTTGTTGACTTTTAAAAATTGCTATGTTTTGCCGGTGAGGGTAAAAGCGGTCGCTTTGCAAGCCCTTTATTATTTTTCTTTCCTGGCTTTTTTCTTAATTCCTTTGCGACTTTCCTGGTCGCATGACCGAACAAATGGGTGGGATCCCACTCAGCCGGGCCAGAACTACACTCATATCGACGTTTACGAGGACAATTCTGGAGCTTCAGTGTTTAACTCGACTTGTCCGGGCAATAGCATAACTCCTCCGTTGGGGGGTAATGGCGCTGAACCAGTATTTGATGCAGGTGCGCGCCTTTTGTTGGCTGGGGAAACTGGGATCAATTTTAATCTATTCGGCGGGAATACCGGCGGCACCGATGTCAATTCTAAAACGCAGGCTCTGTTCGTCGTCAGGCATTCAACATGGCCGGGCCTAACCCATTGCCGAATCAATACTTTTACGCTTAAGATTGAACGGTTGGCTGTTCAGGGCGGTTCTCTGGTGCGCACGCCGATAAGAACATTTTCATTCCCCAATATGGAATTGCCGCCTGCGCAGTGTCCTGTGGCCGTTTGCGCGACATGGGATGGTTCGTTTGCCGTGGATGACAAAGGTTTCGGGAAAATGAACGGTACTTATGAGGCCACCGCCGAAATTGTTTTCGTAGACACAACAACCGGAAATAAAAGTGAATTAAAGGACATTAAGTATCCGGGCGAAAATCAGCACCCGCTCCTTATCGATGTCATGGATATACATTCCGTAATATCAAGCCCGACTGTGTTCGGCAGCGCCGTTATTTTTCCGATCGGCATCAACTATAGGTTGTCGAAAAGCGCCTATGTTGCGATTGATATTTTTAAAGGGAGCGAGCTTGATTGCGCGCAAGTGCTTTGCACGCGGGACAATGTTAATGCCGCATGTACTGGCGTCGGAAACATCAGCAACAATACCACGAATCCCCACCCCGTTCAGCGTGTAGGCGCAGGGTGCAGCACTTCTTTTGTGCGTCGAATTGTTAAAAATCAGCCGCGTCAAGGCGAGGATACAACGTCTTCTCAAGGCAAGGTGCTATCGATTACAGATAACTGGGATGGCCGCACCGAAGATAATTTGTTGGTTAGCTCCGGTGTTTACACGTTCCTGATGTATGCCTGGGATCCTGATAGCAATACAGGTTCCGAGGGGGCCGATCATGCTCATGACATTTCCCGTCCGACCACATTTTCAAATTTTATCGACCCTATGCAGATTATTGATGTCCGAGCAGAGGGGCTGTCAACGCAATCGACTTCATTTGCAGGGGTTTCTTTTCAATTAACAGAAGCAGCAACGGTTTATTTTGACGTTTGGCTTGCCTCATCGAGTTTCCAAAACCCGGATGGTTTTGGCGCGCCAAGTGTCGCATGCGATGGCTCAAGCGTTCATTTGGCAACAAATTCGGCTACAAATCCGAATCACGGATGCCGGGTGCGCGGATATCAAAACGCTTTCCCAGGGAGACAGACGGTTTCATTCGTTTGGGATGGACGGGATCGTAATGGCAATCCTCTGGATGACAGTCAATATCAATTTTCTCTTTATGCCCAACTTCAACAGGGTTCCTTCGGGGGCATTGCTCCCGCGATAGCGCCTGCAATTCTCGTTAGTAAGGTCAAGACTGGACTGATCCCCGTTACCCGCGGCTTGGTTCCCATCAGCCAAGTTACGACATTCTCATCCTCTTTTTCTTCACCGCCGGTAACCAATGTCGAGCCTTTCTTTTTCAATTACAGCTTGGGTCGCGACGCCCACGTCAATGTCAGGGTTAAGGCTATGCTCAATCAAACGGTCGGCAGTTTTATTTCTTTCGATTCAAACGGCAATATCGTGCCGCCGGCAACGGCCAATAGCACCAAGGTCTGCCCCAGCACCTCCGGCTGCACGATCGCGCATTTGGTCAGGGACGAGGTGCGTCCGGGAGCTATTTCCATCACCGATCCTCCCATCGGTTGGGATGGGCGCACCATCGGTTTAAATCAGCAAAACGGCGTCCGTGTTTCCAGCGGCGTTTATATGGCGGAGTTGATCGCCCAGGATACGCTTTTTCCCAATCGCATCAATACGCTCAATTCGTTTTTCACGGCCAATATGCTGCGCACCTCGCAAGTGCGCTCGACGCCGTTGTTGTCCGGCGCCACGGATATCGCCACCATTTCTTATGTGCTTTCCGAACCCATGGATACTCGTTGGGAAATTTATTCGCCGACCTCCGTTTTTTCGGGTTCTTGGCCCGCTTTGACTTTAACCCAAGGCACTTTGATCAGGACGATATTCGGCTCACGCCCTGGACGGCTCTCGATCACCGAATTCTGGGACGGAAAAAATGAGGAAGGCTTTTTTGTGCCGGACGGCAATTACGTGTCCATCTTAAAATCGAGCGATGTTTATGGCAATTACGCCACTGACGCCGTGATCCGTGAAATCGGCGTTATACGCGGCCAAATCCAGATTTTAAATCCCGAAGTCACGCCCACGTTCCCTGAAGTTAATGAGGCTTCGGATACGCTTAATATTCCGCTGGAACCTTTTGAGATCACCTTCACGCTCTCCCGCGACGCGATCGTTACCGTGGATATAAAAAACCTTGACCAGAATCTGGTCAAGCGCTTGGTGGACGAAGAGCCGCGCAGCGGGTTGATCGAGCAAGCTGAGTTTTGGGACGGCACGAATTTCGCGGAAATCAGGCAGACCACGGGCTCGTTCTTCGTCGAGATTTTGGCCGAGGATTTGACGGCGATCAACGCCTCTTCTTCCATCGCCCGGCTGCCTTTATCCGTCGATCTCCTGCGTATTTATGATGTCGCGGTCACGCCGTTAACCTCGGAGGTTGAGTCCGCCGAGGTTACTTATCAGCTGTCGGAACCCATGAACGTCGAGCTTAAGATTTTTAAGCCCGGCACGATTTTTAACGTGGCGGGCCAACCGATTCCTCCGGAATCGGAGTCCCTCGTTTTCCTGATTCAAGGCCCGCGTCCGAGCCGCGTGCCGTTGACCGAGCTATGGACGGGCATCAACCTTTTCCAAAAACAAGTCGTCGACGGCAATTACGTTTTTCGCTTGCGGGCCACGGATGAACGCGACAATCTCGCCACCAATATCGAACACGGCCAGGTGCCTGTTTTACGTTTAGGCTTTTTGGACCCGCAGGCGACGTTCGATGATCAAACCTTCGCTTACCCCAATCCCATCACCAAAACCCCGCTTAAAATTTGTTCGCTCCTTCCCATCGACGCGGACGTTAATTTAAAGATTTACACATTAAGCGGCGAGTTGGTATGGGAAAAGGGTTTAGGGCGGATTCTAGGCGGCAAGGGGCCCTGCAACGGCTTGCCGGCGGTTGAATGGAATTTGGAGAACGGCTTCGGGCGCCGCGTCACCAGGGGCGTGTATTTTTATGTGCTGCGCGCTGATTCTTTCGGCGGCGACCGGCAATTCTTGCAGACAATGAAGAAGGTCTTGGTACCGTGAAGCTAAAAATAGCGCTGGTCGGTTTGTTTCTGGCGTTCGGCCCTGCGCTTTATGCCGGTTTCCTCGATTCCCGGGAAGGCTATGTCGGCACTTCAGCCGGCCAAATTTTAAAGCTCGGCATCGGCAATGCGGAAGCTATGGCCTTGGGCCGAAGCTATGTGGCTTTGGCGGAGGGCGTCGAAAGCCTTGGGTTTAACCCAGCCGGCATCGCCCGTTCCAATAACCGGGAATTCGCCCTGGGATTGGTGAGCTGGATCGACGATTTTAAAGGCCATTACCTCGGCTACAACCATCCTTTTATGCACGCTAATTTCGCTTTAAACGCGGCGTATATGACGATGGGTGATTTTGACGCCCGTGATGAAAACGGCATTCCGTTGGCCGGGGCTAATGTTTTCGTGCGCACCGGGTTTACGCACGCGGGCTTCGGGTGGAGTCTGCCCACTGAGCGGCTGTTTTTTGGTTTTGCCACGAAAGCCGTTTATGAGGATTTCTACGGCAATACGTCGACGAATTTCGCCTTTGACGGCGGTCTTCTGTGGGCGGGCAACGGCGGCCTTCAGTTGGGCACGTCGATTTTGGGTTTGAGTTTGGACGACGAGAAAATTCCCTGGTCTTACCGGTTGGGCGCAAGCTACAGTTTCCCCGAGTTCGTCACCGTGACTTCGGATTTTATTCAGGACCGCGATTCCCAAGCCCGCATCGGGACCGGCCTGGTTATCGATTTGCCCGAGTCCGAGGATATCGGTTTGGTCAGCCTGCGCGTCGGGTATTTTTCCGCGGACGATCAGGGGGAATCCCGGCTGGGCCTGCTGAAGCGTTTCAAACTGCATCGCACCTCCGGCATTTCCTACGGCATCGGCATCGATTCCCAAAGCGAGTCCTTGTACCGGATGTCGCTTGATTACGCGCTGGTCCCTTTGGGCGCTTTGGGCACGGCGCACCATGTCAATCTTAAATTCCGTTTTTAATCGCTCCTTTACCTTTTTGATTTTGGGGCTTGACATTTTTCCCAGGTCCTACTAAATAATTAATATAAGGCCCCATGAAATGGATCAAGAAATCATGTTCGGCAAAAGGCCAGGTGACCACGGAATATGTGCTTGCCACGCTGTTGTTTATGGCGATTTTCGTTTGGTTTTACAGCATCACCCAGGATTCGCTTAAGAATATGTATAAGAATGCCGCTGTTAAAATTTTAACGTCGTATAGATAGTTATTTAAGGAGGGAGAGATGAAACTCTTGAAAAGCAGCAAAGGTCAAAGCGCCACGGAATACGCCATCATGGTGGGTGTGATCGTCGGGGTCGTTCTTCTGGCATCCACGGTATTTAAACCCCAGATCAAAAACGCCTTCGAGCAGTTGGGCGCCAAAATCCAAGGGGCCATCGGCAACGTCAGCCAATAAGGCCGTCCCGCTTGCCGCTGAATGAGCGTTACGGCGCAAGCCGAGGGCTGATGTCGCGCGAAAACTTGTGGGCGAAAGAGATGAGTTTGTGAACCATGGCGCCGGGAAATGGTCTTAACAATGGGCGCCGCGGCCAGTCGTTGGTCGAGGTTGCCCTCATCTTCCCTCTTTTTCTCATCGTTGTTTTCGGGATTATGCAGCTGGGGCATATCGCAACCATGACCATTTTGGTTAATCACGCCACCTTCGAGGTCGCCAGAATCGGCGCCATCGCTTCCCAAGGGTTTACTCCCGGCAGGGAAGCCAGCTGTTCGGAGGCCGTCATCAATCAAGGGAAAATGAATTCCATGGTGGAGCAGATTTTTGAAAAGTGGCCGGGGAAAACAGAGCCGATTGAGTTTCGAAAGGCCCGCACCTTGATTGATCCGGAAGTGAATCGTCCAAATTGCGATTTGGTGGTGACTCTGCGCTACAAAATGCCGCTGGTTTTCCCATTCGTCAACATCATGATGTCTCAGCCGCCTTACGGCGGGCAGGATCCGGACGTCGGCGTTTTCCGCATGGTGACCGGCGAAGCGCGCATGCCCCTTGAGGTGCCGATTTGGAACTAATGTCATGAAAAAAGCGATGGCTCCCGGTCTCATTGCCTTGGTGATGGCGACGCTGTTCTTTTTTACGCTCAAAAGCCGCGAAGAGCAGTTCACCAAGAATTACGGCGAGTCGGTCAATGTTTTGGTCGCCAAATACGATATTCCGGAACGCACGTATTTTAAGCCGGAGATGGCGCAACCCACGCCCATCCCCAGAAAATTCGTCCTTCAAGACGCGATTGAGATCAAATCCGTCACGGATTTCGGCAAATTAAGGGACTTGGTGACTTTGGTGCGCGTTCCCAAAGGCAATCAGCTCACGTATTCGCAATTGACGCGCGTCAGCCCGGATACTGGTCTGGCCGTCAAAATCCCGCCCGGCTTAAGGGCCGCTGTCGTGCCCGTGCCAAAGGATTTGATCACGCTGGTCAAGCCCGGAGACCGGGTCGACGTTCTTTGCACATTCCCGGTGGCCAGCCCCGACGGCGGCGGGTCCGAATGGGTGACCGCGACGATTTTGCAGAACATCCTGGTGCTTTCCGTGGGTTCGGAAATGGGCGGCGTTTTGCCTCCTGAAGAGATGAAGAAAAAAGAGAAAACCGCCAAGGAAAAACTGGCGGTTTCCGATGAGGGTTTCGTTTCCGTGGCCGTCAGCGCCTTGGAGGCTCAATTTTTAACCTTGGGCAAAAAACAGGGCGAAATTTCCGTGGTGCTTCGCCCGCTGGGCGATATCGAAAAGCATTTCATCGAGATGGCTTCTTTCCGTAAGCTCTTTAGATAACGAAATAAAGCTTCGGCCTCTATATTTTTCCCTAAAAATTGTGTCAAATAGGCACTCATGCTCCGGCATTTTTTCAGGTGGGGAAGAGGGCTCCTGACGGGTTTTTTTCTTTTCCCTGTTATCGCCCGCAATCTGCTTGCCGAAGATCTCGTGGCCATCAGCGCGGATATCGTTGAAATCGGCGGATCGGTGGAGCGCGACCTGGGCGTCAACTGGGGGGATTTCGTCGAGATCGCCGAGCAGAGCATTCCCGGCATTTTTCGCATCGGGGAATTCGCCCGCCTGAATCAACTTCAAAGCACGATCCGCGCTTTGGAAAACGAGGGCAAAGCCCAGCTGCTCTCCAATCCTAAAATCGTCACCAAAAACGGCACATCGGCGTCGTTTTTGGTCGGCGGCGAAATGCCCATTCAAATCGTGGGCGCCACGGGTTCCGTGGGCGTTGATTTCAAAAAGTTCGGCGTGCTCTTAAACGTCCTTCCCGTGGTGGACGAAAAAAATCGTATCGACGCTCAGATTCAGCTCGAGGTTTCCAATCCGGATTTCACCAAAACCGTCAACGGCGTGCCCTCCATCGTCACGCGCCAGATTCAAACGGAAGTGAGCGTTAAAACCGGCGATACGATCGTCATCGGCGGTTTAAAACGTTCCGAAAAGCAAACCAGCTACCGCCGCGTGCCTATCCTCGGCCGCCTGCCGTTGATCGGCGCGATCTTCACCTTCAAGAAAAACCTTCAAGTCGAATCCACCCTATTTCTTTTTGTCAGCTTCGAAGTTTTAAAGACCTAATCTTTAGAATAGAAATTACCCCTTGAGAAGATTGGGTCCGGGGGTTAAATTATTAACGTAAGCCTTGCTATAGAAGGGAGGGTCTCAGTTGGGCACGGAAGCAGCCATCGACCAGTGTAAGATCGTCACGGTCACCGGCCCCAAAGAAGGGGTCGGCAAAACCATCATGGCCTTGAACCTGGCCAGTTTACGCGCCGCGCAAACCGGCCGCGGCGTGGTGTTGATCGAGGCCGACCCTCAATGCCGTGAAGAGCTTTTGACCTGGATCGGCATCACGGGTTCGCAGTTAAACGTCATCCCGACTTTGAAAAGCCTGGTTGATTTTTATTCGCGCGCCGGCGGCGGGCAAAAAGCCGTGGACTTGGTCCGGGGCAAAATCGTTTTCGCGCGGGCCGGGGTGGCGGCTTTACCCTTGGGGTTTCAGCCGAAAGATGTCATGGGCGGCTTTGATCCCCAGGCTCTGCATAATTTCTTGCGGGGCTTGTCCAGCCACTACGACGTCATCATCGACACCGAATCCAGCTACGCCCTCCTTCCGTTCGCTTTGGAGCTTTCCGATTGGGTGTACTGGGTGACTCTGCCGCAGCGCCAGAACCTGACCGCGACCATCGGGATTTTTGAGGATTTGAAGGCCGAGCATTTCCCTCTGGATAGAATCGAGATCATCGTCAATCAATACAATTTACCGGGCGCCATGCAGGTTCCGGAAATGGAGCGCTATTTATACGCCTACAACAAGAAAATCAAGTTCCGCCTGCCCTGGGAGGACGGCATCCCGGAGGCGGCCAATGCGGGCGGCGCTTATCTCATCACCAATAACGCCAACAGCGAATGGTCCAAGATGCTGCGTTTTGTGGCCAATCATTTAAGGGACGTTCGGCCCAAGGGATCGGGCGGCAATTTTGCGGATTTGATGCGCTACTTAACAAATGCCAACGGGTTTTGGAAACTGGGCGGCCCCGGTCAAAACGGCGCGCCCGGCGCTGCCGGGGGAACCGGCTCAGCGGGGTCGGCGACTCAAAATGCGGTCGACATTGATTTTGACATTGTTTCGGATCCCAAATGGGATAAATTAAAAGAAGAAATTCACGCTCACGTTGTTTCGGAAATGACCACGGTAAAAACCGCCGGCGAAGCCCAGCGCCGCCAACGGGTCGAACAAATCGTCAATAACGCCCTTGATAAGCGCCCTGACGCGGAATTAACCAGGGAACAGCGTGAGAAATTCATCAGTGAACTTCTCGACGATATCCTCGGCCTCGGGCCGTTGGAGATTTTGCTCAGGGACCCCAAAATCACCGAAATCATGGTCAATTGTCATGACAAAATTTACGTCGAGCAAAAAGGAAAACTCACCCTCATCCCCCTCCGCTTTAGAACGGATGATCAACTCGTCGAGGTGATCCGTAAAATCGTGGCTCCCTTGGGCCGCAGGATCGATGAGAGTTCACCCTTGGTCGACGCCCGCTTGAAAGACGGCTCCCGCGTCAATGCGGTGATCCCTCCCCTGGCTGTCTCCGGTCCGACCTTGACCGTCAGGCGTTTTTCGGCCAAGCCGTTTACTTATGAACAGTTGATCAGTTTTAATGCCATTACCCAGGAGATGGTGGATTTCATCAAAGCCTGCGTGTTCACCGCAAAAAACGTCGTTATTTCAGGCGGCACCGGCACCGGCAAAACGACTTTTTTAAACATGTGCTCATCGTTTATTCCCGGCGATGAGCGCATCCTGACCATCGAGGATGTGGCTGAGTTGAGGCTGCAACAGCCTCATTGGGTGCGTTTGGAATCACGGCCGGCCAATATCGAGGGCAAAGGCGAGGTCACTATCCGCGATTTGGTCAAAAACGCTTTGCGTATGCGCCCGGACCGAATCGTGGTCGGCGAGTGCCGCGGCGGCGAATCCATCGACATGTTGCAGGCCATGAACACCGGTCACGACGGCTCCATGACCACCATCCATGCGAACACGCCGCGCGACGCATTAAATCGCGTTGAAACCATGTGTTTGATGAGCGGCATGGATTTGCCGATTTGGGTTTTGCGCGAGATGATCGCGGGCGCGATTCATCTGATTTGCCAATTGACCCGCATGGAAGACGGATCGCGCCGCGTGACCTCCATCACGGAAATCATGGGCCGTGACGACAAGGGCGTCACCAGCCAGGAGATTTTTAAGTTCATTCAGACCGGCGTCGATGAGAACACCGGCAGAGTCATCGGCTATCACACGGCGACCGGCGTTATCCCCAATTGCCATAAGGGTTTCAAGGCCAAGGGCGTGAACATGTCCCTTGACGTGTTTAAACCGGTTGAGCCGCCGCCTGAAGCGCCGGAAGCCGTGAAGGCCGAGGCTCCGAAGCCGCCGGAAGGCGGCGCCGAGGGAAGCAAACCGCAGGCATGATGATCAGAGTTTTTGCAGTCTTATTTGCCCTGTGCCCAGTTTTACGGGCTCAAGACCAGCAGCAGCCTGATGCGAAAGCCGAATCCAAGCAAACAGAATCCATCTGTTTGACCCAAGGCCCCTGCTGCAAAAAAAATAATCTCTCGGAACGCATTGATTGCCTGGCCGCGGAGCGTTTGAAAAAAACCGTGGACGCGACGGCAAGATCCTGGACCAGGGCCAATGTCGCCATGTCCGATATCTATTACGCCGAGATCATCGAAAAAAATACTGATCCTAACGCCAAGAACCTATGGCAAAACGTTTTCGGCCTGGTCTATAAAACGCTGGATATTCTTAAAAAAGGCACCTTTCCTTCCCAGGGGATCGGCGGCGACGGCGTTGACATCGGCACGCTTTTGCCCTATTACACGGAAACCCAAGGCCAGCTAAGAAACGCGCTCGATCAGCTTTATGTGACCCCGGGCATCGCCAACTCACTCGGCGGCCGCGGCCGCGCTCTTTTTCCTCAGTTGGAGCTTCTTTATCAGCAGCTTGAAAAGATCCGCATTTCTTCATCCCGGCGCGATTCAACATCCTATGACGCCGCGTTCGAGAGTTTTTGCTCCTTGAGCAGAATCGTTTGGATGACGCTCTCCGACATCCCTCCGGCCAAGTATTCGGACATGGTCAACGCCTATCCCTCCAATAAAAAAGATTTGGAAGAAGCGTTTAAAAAGAGCGGTTTCTATATCGTTTTGATACCGCTCATCGTTTTTGTGGTGGTGTTCATCTTTACGCGCTTAAAGGGCATCGGCGCGCAGGAAATCCTGGATTCTTTCATCGAACGCTTGAGCGAACGGGCCAAAACCCTGGCTTACGAATACAACAAACAATTTTTGGGCGTGGGCGCCGGGTGGCTTTTGTACGGGCCAATGATCATTTCCGTTATTTTCGGGCTGCTGACCATGAATCTTGTTGTTTTCTTTCTGGCGGCGTTCATTTTCGTTTACCTCTTGCCGACCGAGGGTCTGAAATTCATCAAGGAGCGCCGCCGCTTAAAAATCGATTCTCAGCTTTTGGATTCTTTGATCCTGCTTTCCGACGCCATGAAATCCGGCTTGGATCTGGTCCAAGGATTGGAATTGGCCGTGCATGAAATGGTGCCGCCCATCTCCGAGGAATTCGATCTGATGCTTAAAAATTACAAGCTGGGCATGCCGTTCGAAGAGGCGCTCAAGGCTTTCGACCGGCGCGTCGACAGCGACTTGGTGAGCTATGTCGTGCGCGCCATCATCATCCAGCGCCAAACCGGCGGCAACCTGACCAAAATTTTCGACCGAATCGTCGACACCATCCGCGAAGAGGGAAAGCTCAAGGACAAAATCAACGCGCTGACCGCCGGACCCAGGATGCAATCCATCGTCATCAGCATCATCCCTTGGGGCATGCTCATGATTCTTTATTTTTTCCAGCCGGAGGCGGTGGGCAATTTCTTTACGTCTTTAATGGGGATTTTCATTATTTTGGCGTGCGTTTTTTGGCAGACCATCGGGTTGATCGTGATTAGGAAAATGGCCAAGATCGAGGTTTAATGCGGTGAATCCAGGGCAGATTATTCTCAATATCGTCATCATGTCCGTGGGCGTTGTTTTTATGGCGTTCACTAAAAAATGTTTCACCGGGCTTTGTTTTATGACCTATTTCAGCCTGATGGGGGGCATGTTGGCTGTTTATGGTTTTATTGAAACCCTTTCTGATCTTGCTGTATTAAATAAATGTGCGTAACTAGAAGGATCTGTACCTAAGAATTCCTCTATCCCAATATCATCCAGAAATCTGTTAACATCTCCATGTGCTCTGTATCTTCTTATTTCTCTAGAATGTTTTTCTCTAACAGCTTCTAAAACCCAAGTCACTCTCCTTCCCCTTTCAGCTACTTGACGTGTTATTTCAATAAGCA
>JACPAN010000032.1 GCA_016180815.1 Elusimicrobiota bacterium | reverse complement strand
CCAGGCGCGCGTCAAGGGCGTGGCCGGAGTGTGGAAGGACTTGACCAATAACGTCAATTCCATGGCGTCCAATTTGACCAGCCAGGTCAGGAATATCGCCAAAGTAGTCACGGCCGTGGCCCATGGCGATTTGAGACAGAAAGTGGCCTTGGGCGCCCGCGGCGAGATCGCGGCTTTAGCCGATACGATTAATGCCATGACCGATACGTTGGCGACGTTCGCCGATCAGGTGACGGACGTGGCGCGCGAGGTGGGTGTTGAAGGCAAATTAGGCGGCCAGGCGCGTGTTCCCGGCGCCACCGGCATTTGGAGGGATTTGACCGACAATGTCAATCAATTGGCCGCCAACCTGACAAATCAGGTGCGCGCCATCGCTGATGTGTCCACGGCCGTCACCAAGGGCGATCTGACCCAATCGATTGCCGTGCAAGCCGCCGGCGAAGTCGCGGCTTTAAAAGACAATATTAATGAAATGATCAGAAACCTGCGGGAAACAACCCATAAGAATGCGGATCAAGACTGGTTGAAGACGAACTTGGCTAAATTTACGCGCATGCTGCAGGGCCAACGCGATTTGGACACTGTTTCGCGGCAAATCCTGTCCGAAATGGCGCCCTTAGTCGGCGCCTACCAGGGTCTTTTTTATCTTTACTACAATCCCGGGCAAGAGCGTTCATCCTCATTGAGACTTTTGGCCAGCTACGCCTGCAAGCCGGGTTCGGTCCCAAAAGTTTTGGCGATGGGCGAGGGCATTATCGGGCAATGCGCCGTGGAGAAAAAACGTTTTCTCCTGCATCGGATCGCCAACTCTTATTTGAAGGTTAATTCCGGCCTGGGCGAAACCGTGCCCGTGGATATCGCGGTGCTGCCCGTGCTTTTTGAAGGCGAGATCAAGGGCGCGATCGAGCTTGCTTCACTTCATCGCTTCAGCGAGATTCACCTGACTTTCCTGGAGCAATTAATGGAGTCCATCGGCATCGTTTTAAACACCATCGCGGCCACGATGAGGACGGAGGATCTACTCAAACAATCGCAGTCCTTGGCCCAGGAGCTTCAGCTGACCAACGCCCAGCTCGAGGAAAAAGCGAGGCTGTTATCGGAGCAGAAGAAGGAAGTCGAGGGCAAAAGCCGGGAAATCGAGGTCGCCCGCCAAACCGTCGAGGAAAAAGCGGAGCAGCTGGCGTTGACATCGAAATATAAGTCGCAATTTTTGGCCAATATGTCTCATGAACTGAGAACACCGCTCAATAGCCTGCTGATCCTGGCGCGCTCGCTGGTCGATAATCCTGAAGAGAATTTAACGCCCAAGCAGGTGGAATTCGCTAAAACCATCTTAGGCTCGGGCAATGATTTGATGGCGCTGATCAACGATATTTTGGATTTGTCGAAAATCGAATCGGGCACCATCTCATTGGAATTCAACGAAGTGAGCTTCAGTGATATTCAAGACTATGTGGATCGCGGGTTCCGCAAGATCGCAGAGGACAAGGGCATCGGATTCGCCATCAAGCTTGATTCCGATCTGCCGACGACGCTATACACGGACTCCAAACGTCTGTATCAAGTCTTGCGCAACCTACTCTCCAATGCGCTCAAGTTTACGGAACGAGGCAGCGTCGCTTTGGAGGCCAGATTGGCCGCAAGCGGCTGGAATCCCAATATCGAGAGTTTAAGCAAGGCCGAGCGCGTGGTTGCTTTTGCCGTGACCGACACCGGGATCGGCATCCCCATCGATAAGCAAAAAATTATTTTTGACGCATTCCAACAGGTGGACATGACGACCAGCCGTAAATACGGAGGCACGGGCCTGGGCCTGTCCATCAGCCGCCAGATCGCTGAGATGTTGGGCGGGGAAATTCGCGTTGAAAGCGCCCTGGGCAAGGGCAGCCGCTTTACGTTTTATCTGCCGATTGCGGGCGTTCACCCCGATCTCACAACACCCGGGTTTCCCGGCGCAACCGCCGATTCCGTCGTGCTCGTCAAACCGGCGACTAACGGCGGGCAAAAAAGCGAGGTCCTCCCTGCGGAGCTCGATGATGATCGTTTGTTGATTCAAAGCGGGGACCGGACGCTCTTGATCGTTGAAGACGACCCTGTTTGCGCCTGTCTGATTCAGGAATCCGCCCGGAAGCTGGGCTTTAAAACATTAATCGCCCTGCAGGGCAACGCCGGGTTGGCGCTGTCCAAAAAATACGCGCCCAGCGCCGTGACGCTTGATCTGGAGCTGCCGGATATGGACGGATGGACGATTTTGGACCAAATCAAATATGACTTGGCCAGCCGGCATATCCCTGTGACGATTATGACGGTCCAACAAGACGGCGCATGCGCCTTGTCTCAGGGAGCTTTCTCCTATCTCATTAAACCGGTCTCAGGAGAAGCGCTCAACAAGGTATTGAGGAAGATGAAGGAGTACGTCGACCGGCCCGTCAAGAATCTTTTGGTGGTGGAAGACAGCGAGGTTCAACGCAAAGCCATCATTGAGCTTTTGAGCGGGGACAATGTCAGCGTGACGGCCGTAGACAACGGCGCTCAGGCGTTGGCCGTCCTCGAAAAAGGATCGTTCGATTGCATGGTCTTAGACCTCAAATTGCCCGACATGGACGGGTATTCTCTTATTAAGAAAATAAAAAAAGACGCCGACGGGGATCGCTTCCCTATTATTGTTTATACGGGCAAGGATCTCGCCCCGAGAGAAGAGCAGCAGCTCAGGAAGGCGGCTGAATCCGTCATCATTAAAGACGCCCGCTCGCCGGAACGCCTGCTTGATGAAGTGTCCTTGTTCTTGCACCAGGGGAATAATCAGCTTGCCGAACGCAAGCGGCGCTTGATTGAGGAACTGCATCGGGATGAACCCATGCTCGCCGGAAAAACCATCCTGATCGTTGATGATGATGTGCGCAACATTTTTGCCCTGACCAGCGTTTTGGAGCGTTACCACATGAGGGTCATTTATGCGGAGGACGGCAAAAAAGGGCTCGATTCCCTGCGCGCCAACCCCGGGATCCGGATCGTTTTGATGGATGTGATGATGCCCGGCATGGACGGCTATGAAACCATGCGGGAAATCCGCCGCATGGGCGAATTCAAGACCTTGCCCATCATCGCCTTGACGGCCAAGGCCATGAAAGGGGATAGGGAGAAATGCATCGATGCCGGCGCCACGGATTATATTCCCAAGCCGGTGGACGTGGAACGGTTGTTATCTTTGCTGCGCGTTTGGCTCTATCGTCATGAGTTCGCCGGATTGTCCTCGGCAAATAAGTAAAAAAAGGAGGGCGCTTGCTCCAAAACAAAGAGTCGGACTACGCGCCTAAGGCGCCGGCGGCTTGCGTAGCCCCAGCGCCCTCGCGGCGCAGGGTCAACATTTTATTGGTTGACGATCATGAGGAGAACCTGCTGGCCCTGGAGACGGTTTTAGCAGACCAGGGGTATCATTTGGTCAAGGCGCATTCGGGGGAGGAGGCGCTGAGGCATCTGTTAAAAGAGGATTTCGCTTTGATCATTATCGATGTTCACATGCCCAAAATGGACGGCTTTGAAACGGCTTCGTTGATCCGCCGGCGCGAAAACTCCAGGCACACCCCGATTATTTTTATGACCGGGATCAGCATGGGCGAAATGCAGGTTCAAAAGGGGTATATGGTCGGCGCCGTCGACTATATTTTCAAGCCTTTCATCGGGGAGATTTTGCGGGCCAAGGTGGCGGTGTTCGTCGAGCTTTTCAACAAGGCCGAGCAAATCAGGGAACAAGCCGAGCAACTGCGCCAGATCGAAAGCCGGCAGCATCAGCAGGAAATCGCGCGCATCCAGGACCAGCGCAACCGGTTTTTTTATTTGGCCCTTGAGATGATGGGCATCGTGGGCTTCGACGGCTTGATTCAGGAGGTCAATGCCTCGTGGGAAAAAGCGACCGGATTTTCGACGGCGGAATTGGCCGGCCGGACATTCCTTGACTTCGTTCATCCTGATGATCACGCCGCCATGAAGGAGCATTGGCGGCAGCTGACGACTTATTCGGAGCACACGCTCGCTTTCGAGAATCGTTTCAAGGCCAAAGACGGATCTTATCGGTGGCTGCTGTGGAGCTGCGTTGCGGTTCCCGGGGAGAAGGTTTTTTATGCGGCGGCCCGCGAGATCGAAGAACACAAACGTCTTGAGCGGGAATTAATCAAAGCCCGCGACGCGGCCCTTGAGTCGGTCCGCGTCAAGTCGGATTTTGTCGCCAATATCAGCCATGAGATCAGGACGCCGATGAATGTGATGATGGGCATGGCCGGCCTTTTGCTTGACACTAAATTGACGTCCGAGCAGCGCCAATACTCCGAAATGGTGCGCGAGCATTGCGATTTACTCTTGTCCATCATTGACGATATTCTTGATTTTTCCAAGCTCGAGTCCGGGAAAATGGCTCTCGAGATCAAGGATTTCGACCCAAGGGGCGTCGTTGAGAGCGTGGCCGAGCTCCTGGCGCCCCGCGCCCAGCTCAAAGGGCTTGAACTGGTGGCCTGGGCGGATCCGGACGTTCCTTCGGTTTTGTTGGGCGACGCGTCGCGCCTGCGCCAAGTCTTGATTAATTTGGGCGGCAATGCTATTAAGTTTACGGAAACGGGTGAAGTTGTGATCCATGTGAGCAATAAACAAGAGACGGATACTCATGCGCATCTTCGTTTTTCCATTCGGGACACGGGCATCGGCATTTCTCCGCAACAGAGGCAAGGTCTTTTTAAACCTTTCACCCAGGCCGATACTTCGTTAACCCGCAAGTTCGGCGGCACCGGGCTCGGGCTGGCCTTCTCCAAGCGGCTGATGGATTTGATGGGCGGCGCCATCGGCGTCGACAGCGCGCTGGGTCAGGGCTCCACGTTTTTTGTTGATTTGGCCTTTGAAAAACAAGCCGCCGCCGGCCAGAGGCCGGTCCCGGCCGCCGCTTTGTCGAACGTCCGCGTTTTGATTATCGACGACAATGCCAGCGCGCGGCGCGCGCTGATCGAGCAGATGAATCAGTGGAACATGCGCGCCGAAGGCGTCGCCGGTGAAGAGGAGGGGTTATCCCTATCGGCCAAAGCGACGGCTGCCGGTGATCCTTACGGTTTTTGTTTGATCGATTCTCGAATTCCCGGCGTCGACAGTTTGGCTTTAGCCGCCAAGATCAAGAAGGGCCTGCCTGCGATTAAGTTGGTTTTGATGACCAACTTGATTCAATCTGTTGATTTGAAAGAAATGCACTCGGCGGGCATCGATCGCTCGATCAGCAAGCCCGTCAGTCAAGCCGCGCTTTTTGCTTCTTTGGGATCAGGGCGCAATGGCCTTGGCCCTGCGGCGGCCGCGGCCGGAGCCAAGCGCGCCTCGAAAACCAAAGGACACAAAATCCGCGTGCTCGTTGCCGAGGACCACAGCGTCAATCGAAGGATGATGCAAATTCAGCTTAAGAAGCTGGGCTATGAGTCCGATGTCGTTGCCGACGGAAAAGAAGCCATTGAAGCCACCGGCCGGTTTCCCTACCGTCTTGTGTTGATGGATTGCCAAATGCCGGAGATGGACGGTTATCGAGCGGCCACCGCCATCCGCAAGAGGGAGCAGGGCTCGGTTAGGATTCCCATCGTCGGCGTCACGGCCCATGCCATGCCCGGCGATCGGGAAAAATGCCTGGCCGCGGGCATGGATGATTACATTTCAAAACCGGTGACCATGGAGAAGCTCGTCGGCATTTTGGATAAGTGGGTGGATGGCGGGGGCCGGCCGGAGGTGACCGTGCGGTTGCCCGAGGGCATCGACGACCCTAAACTTGTGGCCGAGCTTATTGCGCTTTATCTTAATAAGACGCCTCAATACATCAATGATTTAAAAAAGGCTTATTCGGAAAAAAGCGCCAAGGCCGTGGCCGCCGCCGCCCATGCGATGCGGGGAAGCAGCTTAAACCTCGGCCTCGACGCAATGGCGGAGATTTGCCGGCGTATCGAGGAGAGCGCCGGCTCGCGGCGTCTCGCGGGTCTTGATAAGCAACTGGCCGCTTTAGACGAGGAGTTTGAACGCATTCGCCAGTGCCTCAAAAAACCCCAGGGAGGGAAAAGCCATGAAAGTTCTCGTCGCTGATGATGATCCGGTTTCTCAGAAGTTATTGGAGGCCGTTCTTAGCGAGTTCGGTTGCGAGGTTCTGATCGCCCCGAATGGTCAAGAAGCATGGGAAACGTTCAACCGCCAGGATATCGATCTCATTATCAGCGATTGGATGATGCCGGAAATGGACGGCCTGGCTTTTTGCCGCAAGGTCCGCCGCCGGTCCAACAGCGGGTATCCTTTCTTTTTCCTCATCACCGGAAAAAAGACCAAGGTTGCCGATTACTGTCAGGCCATGGAAGAGGGTGTCGATGATTTTTTGTACAAGCCCATCGACGGCAATGTCTTGAAGAATCAATTAAAGGTGGTGCAGCGGACCCGCAGCCTTTTGATTTCCGTCTCTAAAGTCGGCGTTAAGGGTTTTTATCAATTCATCAAATCAAAACCGGAGGGGCTGGAAGAAGTCAATCACCGGTCGCTGACCGCAAGGGGCGCTCGAAGAACATAAACGTGGACCTTGCCCACGCCTTTGACTTCCTGTTCGCCTGCGTCTTCAAATTCGAAAAGATCCTCAAGCAGCTTTTTAGTTTCCTCGCTGACCGCGGTTTTATTCGGCGGGGCTAAATGCTCCATGCGCGAGGCCACGTTCACGGGATCGCCTAAAACCGAGTATTCCAGGCGCTGAGAATAGCCGATATTGCCGACCACCGCGCGCCCGACGTTGATGCCGATCCTCAGGCGTTTTTGCGGCAGCCCGCGCTCGGTCGCCACCTCCGGCCAGCGCTTGAGCATGGCCAGCGCAGCGCGGGCGGCCTGGGCCGCGATTTCAGCGGGTTTCAATTGCGCTCCCTCGCCCGGATTAGCGCCGAAAATCCCCATGACCGCGTCGCCGATGAATTTGTTGACGTGCCCGCCCTCGCTTTGAATGCAAAAAGCCAGGGTTTCAAAGTAAGGATTTAAAATCTCAGCGATCTCCTTGGGAGTCTTCGTGTGGCTCATGGCCGTGAACCCTTCCATGTCCACGAAAAGCACGGCGACCAATTTTTCCTGCACCTCAAGGCCGACGGATTGTCCCGATGCCGACTCTTCGACGATACGCTCGACGACATCCGGGGCAAAGTAGCGGGCCATATTTTCCTTGATCCTGCCTAGTTCCGATTGGCGATTAAGGGCGATTTGCAGGCTGACCAGGCTCGCGATGGCCGAGGCCAGGTAAAGGTCTTCTTCCCCGAAGCTCTTGGCGTTGCGGCGATTGTCAAGATAGAGAACGCCCAGGCGCTCCCCTTTGCCCCAGAGCGGCACCAAAAGGCCGGAGCTGATGTCATGGGCCGACTGGCTTTCCGAGCGGTCTTTTAAAGCGGATTCAAGAAGATAGGAATGGTCCGCGGGCAATGACTCAAGAAGTTTCTGGCTGAAGTGAAACTCCGGGACTCGCCCCATGCCTTTTTGCCAGGCCAGGCGCGTGGCAAAGCCGCCGTCGGATTTGGCCAGCAAAATCGCGGCCACTTCCGCGGCTTCTATTTTTGAGGTGCAATAGCCTAAAAGCGTGATCAGAGATTCTTCCACGTCCGGGATTTGCGCCAGACGCCGGACCAGCTCATGCATTTGACCGAATTTTTCCTTGAGCTTGGGATTGGCGGGATCAAGCTGTCTCCGGCCCCGGCCGCTGGTGATTGCTTCCATGACGCCCGCGGCGTCGACCTTGACCCCCAGCGCTTCTTTGACTTCAAACTGCCACGGGCCGATTTGCAAATGATCGCCCGGCTTCAGGCGCGTCGGGATCGTGATTTTTTGTCCGTTGATCATGGTGCCGGCCGCCGATGGTTTGGGCTTGCCCGCTTCTTTGACCACGCCCAAGCTGCCGTCCATGATACAGCACTCGCCCTGGCGCTCTTGAATATGGCAATGCCAGCGGCTGGCTTTGACTTCCATGCCGTCGTTTTGAGGCAAGGTTAATGTGCAATCTTCGGCACGGCCGATGACAAAGGGAAAACGGTTGAGGACGGCTTCTTTAGTGAGAAAATCTTGGTTGGGGACAAGCACCCATTGCCCTGATTCCGCCACCCAGCGCAAATGATGCGGCCCGATCACTTTAAGAGAAAGCATGTCTAGGATAGTGTAGGTTGCCCGCCGCGAAACCGCAATCCCTTCCTTGCGGCGCCCCAACGCGTGAGCAAACGCTCCTTGAAAGTCGGCCGGTTCACCTGTAGACTCAAGGAGGCATGAGACGCATTAATAAGAGGTTGAGTACATCTATCGCGGCTGGGGTAGTACTTTTTGTTTTTCGATTTGCCTGGGCAGAACCAGTCAATGTTAGTGAGTGTGAAATTCAGCTCATTAGAGATCGTCGCTGTCATACTCCGCGCAGGCATGGCCCGAAAGATCCTGAAGAAAAGCTTAACTGGGACGCTGAATGTGCCATTGGCATTTACAATTTGGCCGAGCGTTGCCAGGCCAGGATAGCCAGCAATCCTGATGATGCCGACTCGATCGGTCCAGATTTAAGAAAAGCGCTTAGATATACATACAGAGGGGGCAGAGATGGGGAGATTTGGGACCGTCCTCGAGAAAGAGTCGCGGCTGTACTTAGTCTCATTGAGCCTCGCACCTCGGAACAAATTCTTGCCGATGAAGAAGCCAACGCCGTGAATGCGGATGCGGAGGAAACAGCTGATACTGGGGGAAATATCATAGGAGAGGTGGCGGGTAACGCAGCTTCATCGGCAGCTAATGCTGCGAAAGAAAATGGGGGTGAGTTGGGTGCGCCGGGTGATTCAAAATTCAGAAACGATCGTCCTGATACGCGCGATAGATCCGCTGGTCCCGTCGAGGATTTAGATTCCGGCGCAAGCACGCTAGGCTCCGACACCCAATCAAGAACCATGAGGAGTTTAGCCCGTGTTGAATCCGGGAATTTAAAGGGGGCCCTTGAAGACGCGAAAATGGTCTTAGACCGGGACCCCAATAATCAAGTGGCCCGAAGCATTTATGATTACGCTTCCCGGTCCATGGACGGAGGTAATGCCAAAGGACAAAAACCCAATTTTGCGGTGATGCTTGAGGATGGATTGAAGGGGCCCGATCCTTCCCGATTAACAGGCCAAGGTTCTCATCAAGGGCATGAACTCTTTAAAGGCGGGTTAAGGTCCATGACTTTGTCCCAGACTTTAGCCGCCAGCGCCCGGCATAAGATGGAGCTTGGGGATTTAAAGGGCGCTCTGCTGGCGGCCAGCCAAGCGATCGGCGCTGATCCTCAAAACACTCAGGCTTATTCCTCCCGAGCCGCTATTTTGAACAAGATGGGCAATTACGAGGGAGCCAAGTTAGACGCCACCCGTGCCATAGCCCTTGATCCCAAATCAACGAATGCTCTTAATGAGCGCTCCTGGGCTCATAATCAGCTTAAACAGTTCCTTCCGGCTTTACAAGACGCGGACGCTTCATTAGCCATTGACGCAGCCCAGGCCGTGGCTCATTTGAACAAGGCGATTGCTTTGGAGGGATTGGGCAAGTATAAGGAGGCCTTGGAGGCGTTTAAGGCGGCATCCGATCTTGATCCGGCGTTGATGGCTTTTTACGAGGATGCTGTTGATAAGTACGGGGCTCAAGTGGGATGGACAGATCGGCCCAAGAAGAAGGTTTCAAGGATTTTAAGGCAGAGGCTGGGGCCTTTAGGTTCCGCTCTTCCGTTGGCGGGATTGGGTGCTTTGGGGTTGGTGTTGGCTTACGCGTTGTTTAAGGCATTGAGGCGGGTTAATGATGAACCGATGCCTGGGCAAGGCACGAACGGCCATGCCAAAACCATGGTGATGCCTCAAGCTCAAGTCCGGCCCTCTGATGTGGCGACAATCGCCGCAACGACGCTAGCCGGGCCTCCTTCTTCAACACCGACCATCGCAACCCCCTCCTCAAACACGGCAGGACGCTTGATTGCGGGCAACTTCCAGATTATCAGGGAATTAGGCCGGGGGGGCATGGGGGTTGTTTATGAGGGCAAGGACATCACCCTTGCCCGCACCGTGGCCATCAAGCAGATGCGTCCTGAGATACGCCAATCAAGCAAAGAAACCGAGCGATTTTTATCTGAAGCTAGACTGGTGGCGAGCTTAAAGCACCCTAATTTAGCCGAGATTTATTCAATTCTTCAGGATAGCGGGGACTTATTCCTTGTTTTTGAATACATCTCAGGCAAGGGCTTGGATAAGCTTATGGATGAGAAGCCCAGGTTAAGCCCCAAAGAAACCAACAATATTCTCCAAGATGTCTCAAAAGCCTTGGATTACGCTCATTCCAAGAAGATTATTCACAGGGATTTAAAACCTTCCAATATCATGGTGACCGAGGACAATCAGGCTAAAGTCATGGACTTCGGGATCGCGCATCAGGCCAAATTGACTGTTTCCAAGCTTACCTCAGCCGGGATGTGGGGGACCCCTGCTTATATGCCTCCTGAGCAGGAGATGGGATTAGCCTCGAAAGAATCCGATCTCTACGCCCTGGCCGTCATGACCTATGAGATGCTCACAGGAGAGATTCCCTTTGCTGGGCCTAATTTTCTTCATCAGAAGCAGCGCTGCATGTATAAACCGGCCTCAGAGCTTGTTCCTGAGCTGCCTAAAGCCCTCGATCAATTCTTCCAACGCGCTCTCAACCCGGAGCCTCAGGAAAGATTTCACGGCGGAGCCGAACTGCTCCACGCCTTCCAAAAAGCGCTTTGAGATCATTTTAACCGGGGTCTAAAGACCTCGGATCATATAGGTCCAAAGCTTCTAGAATTTTATTTAGGCCGTTCTAAAATAGATAGAGATGCCTATGCGATTATTTTCGTTGCTGATTCTTTTTTTAATTCCTATTCATGGCCGGGCGGCCGAGAGTAAAACCACGAATTCCACAGCAGCGGGCAATGTCGTTTTAGTGACTTTAGACGGCGTACGTTGGCAAGAGTTTTTTGGCGGTCCCGATCCCGATTTGGATTCAAGTGAGACGGGCGTCGTTTTCTCGCGTTTTTGGTCGCAAACGGCCCCTCAAAGCGTCATTTACGGAAATCCTGCGACCGGCAATCAAATGCGGATCGCTAATTTGACGGGGGTTAGCCTGCCCGGTTATTTCAGCATGATGTCCGGCCTGACAACCGGTTGTTTGGCCAACGATTGCGATCGTGTCGGCTACGGCACTTTCCCTGAACGTCTGGTCAATCTCTTGGGTTTGGAACCGGAGCAAGCGGCCACATTCGCTTCATGGGCGCCCATTGCCCTGGCTGTCGAACATTCAGCCGGCGCAACCGCGGTCAGGGCAGGGCCTCAGGCGGGTGACAGCCCTGACGATTTGGTATCTCCGGAAGCGCGTTTGGACCGCCTGACATTTTCCAAAGCCCTTGCTTACCTGATGGCGCGGCGGCCGCGTTTTCTTTATATTTCTTTGAATGACTCGGACCACTGGGGCCATGAGGGGGACTATGCGCGGTATTTGGCGGCCTTAAGACAATATGATTTATGGCTTGCTCTGTTAGCGGCGACAATCGACGGTCTGGGTGATTACGGCCGCAATACGACCTTAATCGTCACGACCGATCATGGGCGCGGAACCGGCGCCGACTGGACCGGCCATGCGATGATTATGCAGGCAAGGGATATCTGGCTTTATGCGCGGGGTCCGCATGTATCGCCGACGGGCTCTGTCGTTGGCGCTTCGGCGCATACGCACCTGGACATCCGGCCGACCATCGAGCTATTGATGGGTCTTTGCCCGCGCAGTTGCGACGATTGCGGTTCGCCCTTGCCCGAGGTGACATCCGGTTTGGCCGCTTGCTCTCCGTAGAATTTGTTCACGATTTGATGGGTTTTTAATTTTAGGTCTAAAGTCCTAATTCAAGATAGGCCTAAAGTCTTTTCTATTTTGTTTTTTTCCAGGTTAAGCTATTTTTTGAAAGGCCGGGAAATAAGCAATGGGTATCTATAAGTTTACGAATGTCGCTTTCCTAATCGTCGTTTTTGCTTTGGCGAAGAACGTGGTCCTGGCGGGCAGTCCGGGATCGTTGGTCAATCAGGATTGTTTCGTGTCTAAGTTGCCGGCCGTAACATTGGACGGTGTTAAAGACGGTTTATCCGCCATCGGGCTTATCCCTCACGGCGAGCATGACGCCGGATTTGCGTATTTTCTCCAGTTTGTCTGGAGTTATGAGCGAGGAACCTCGAGGGAGCTTTACCGAGACTTGGACGGGTGTTTAATCGTCGGCAACACCGACGGCATTATTCTGCTGGATGATTTGTTGGCCGCTTCGCGAGAATACGCATCCTCAGCGCTTACTTTCGAGGCTTTCTCCGGCAGGGTCAGGCAAATTGCCGATCATCGCAGGAACAGAAATTTTCGCGCGCAAGTATTAGGGGCTTTTGAAGGCATTGTTGCCGAGAATAATCTGCACAATGCGCGCCTTCGACAGCTCGATGTTAATTTGCGGGCCATGGGCATTGAGCGGGAATGCGTTTTTCAGGACGGAGGCCGCAAGTTTTGCGTCAAGGCTCCGCTGGAATGGTTCTATGATCTTGGGACCCGGCGTTTCACGCCGTTCGCCATCGCATTCGACGGTTTGCGTCAACAAGGCCGAGGGGAGCATGCCAAAAATTTGCTCAGGGAGATTCTGGCTGTGATGAGAGTGAAAGAACACAATACAACCGGACCGCTGGGTTTGGAAGTGGGAATTTTTTATAGACCTTGGATTCCGCAAAAGGATGATGTGCCCACAGAAGAAAAACCGGCATTTTTTTACAGCAGGTTTACAGAACTGGCCAATGGTTCCGAAGGAACGATCCTGGATTTTTTGATGAATCTGCGCAGTCAATATGCCGGAGATTATCGACCTGCCAATGCATTATTGACTGCCACGCCAAGACGTGAGACCAGGGATAATTGCCGCAGCGCCCGGTGCTACTAAGACCCATCGACGCCTCGCAAGAAATTCTCTAGTTCCTTCTGAAATCAAGAAACCGCGCCACTTTTAATTTTTCCAAACACTCCTTGAAAGTTTACGGCTTGGGCTTTACACTTGGATAGGCCTTGAGATTGGTTGCCAATCTCAGGCAAGGGAGAAAGTTCTTTGCTTAGAGGGAGAATTTGGTTTAGCGCGGGAATTTTATTTTTTGCGCTTGGATCGACGCGAGCGGAGCCGATTGCGGACGAAACATGCCATCCTAATGCAATTCGGACTTTAGGATGTGACCGCGTTCCACCTGACAACGGAGATGAAAACCAGCGGTGTAATTTTGAAGTAGATCAGTTGATTTACGATTGTTCGGAGAAAAGTAACAATGGGTTGGTAGATGTTGATCAGTTTAGATCCATGCTTCGGACTGCGAGAGGATTAGCTGAATCAGGTGATTGGGCAGATGTTAAAAGTAACGCACCTCGTGTTTTAGAACGTCTCCCAGATGATAGTGGGGACTCTGTGGCAGACGGTACTACAGACGATGACACAGATTCACCTGCGCCAGGCGATTCTGCAAGCGAGGGCCGTTCTCTTGTTAGCTACGTCTTGCCCGGCGGCAGGCTGTCGCGTCCTAGAACGGATGCTGAACCAAGAGGTAGTGGGGCGGACGCTGATGGGAACTTTCGCGATGATGGCTCTAGCGGAGATTTGGGAAATTTATCGGGGAGGAGAAGACCCATTGGCACGGATCAAGGGTTAGGTGGGTCTTTAACGGAGAATTCTGAAGAAAGTAAACCTCGAACTTTAAGCAGAATGTCTGCGAATTCCGGAAAACTGCGTGGTTCTGTCGATGATGCCGAGGCCATGCTAAATAGGAGTCCGGGCAGCAGGGCGGCCAAGGGCATTTACGAATACGCGGTTAAGTCTTTGGATGGGGCTTCATCCGCCCGCCAAGGGCCCGGCGGCGGCGTTAAAATTTGGGATGACGGGCCGGGCGGCGGAGGTCTCGGCGCGCCCGCTGATTTAAGCTCCGATCATCAAGGGCATCAATTATTTCAAGGCGGATTAAGCGGCGCCACTTTGTCTCAATCCTTGGCCTTGAAGGCGCAGCATAAATTGGCTGCCGGAGACTTAAGAGGAGCGCTTTTAGCCGCGACTCAGGCGATTTCCGCTGATCCCACCAATGCGCAGGCTTATATCACGCGCGCCGCTATTTTGAACAAATTGGGCAATTTTCGGGCCGCGGCCTTGGACGCGACCCGTTCCCTTTCCATTGATCCCCGATCGCCCCATGCTTTAAATGAGCGCTCCTGGGCCTTCGTTAAATTGAAAGAGTTTATTCCCGGATTAAAAGATGCAGAGGCGTCGTTGGCGCTCGATGCCACGCAAGCCGCCGCGCATTTAAACCGGGCCATGGCTTTGGAAGGTTTGGGCAAATTGCGGGAGGCTTTGGAAGAATTCAGGATCGCGGCAAAACTGGACCCGGCTTTGGAAACGTTTTATGAGGATGCGGTGGCCAAATACGGAGACAAAGTCGGGTGGAAAGACAAGCGAAAGGGCAAATTCGCCAAGCTGCGCCGTAGGATGGGGCCGCTGGGCCATACAGGAGCTCTGTTGAGCCTTGCTGTTTTGGGTTTTGCGGGTTGCTGTTTCGGCTTAGTGATGCTGCTTAAAGACCGTTCGGAAAGCGCTTTTGATTTTATTAAGCGCACAACAGGCGCGGGCCGATTAAGAGCAAGTTCGGTTAAAACGCCCGCTGCGCCGGCCATGGCTGCGCCGTCGCCTTTTCGAGCTGTCGCAGCTGCGCAGACATCCGGATTTTTAATCGCCGGCAATTACAAAATTGCCAAAGAAATCGGCCGCGGGGGCATGGGCGTGGTTTACGAGGGCATGGACATGGCGCTTCAAAGAACAGTGGCCATCAAACAAATGCGTCCGGAAATCCGCCAATCAAGCAGGGAAGCCGAACGTTTTATGGCTGAGGCCAGATTGGTCGCGAGTTTGAAGCACCCCAATATCGTTGAAATCCATTCCGTGCTTCAGGAAAACGACGAACTTTTTTTGGTTTTTGAGCACGTGTCCGGCAGAGGCCTTCATAAGCTTTTAGATGAGAAGCGGCATCTCTCTGCCGTTGAAACCAAAAAAGTCTTAGTTGATGTGTGCCAAGCCTTGGATTACGCGCATTCGAAAAAAGTCATCCACAGGGACCTCAAACCCTCGAATATCATGATTGCCAATGATGGAATCGCCAAAGTCATGGATTTCGGCATCGCTCATCAGGCCAAAATAACGGTCGCCAAGCTGACCTCGACCGAGATCAGAGGAACCCCGGCTTATATGCCCCCTGAGCAAGAAATGGGTTTAGCCAGCAAAGAATCGGATTTGTACGCGCTGGGCGCCATGATTTATGAAATGCTGACAGGGGAAATGCCCTTTACCGGACCCAATTTCATGCTTCAGAAGCAGCGCAAAATGTTCAGGCGGCCTTCGGAGCTGGTTTCTAATTTGCCTAAAACTCTGAATGATTTTTTCGATCGAGCGCTTCAGCCCGAACCCGCCGACCGTTTTCATAGCGCAGCCGACCTTCTGCAAGCCTTCGAAAAATCCGTCTGAATGTTATAATCAATCCTGGGGAGAGAGTTGGGAAATTATTTATTTAGTGAATCAATAGAAAAGTGTCTTTCTCCCGTCGACTCCTCAATCTTTTTCTAGCCTGGCTTCTAATACTGGAAACCCTGCCGGCTCAAGCTTCTCCCGGACGAGTCCCGTCGGCGACGTTAACAGGAAATTCTGAAGAAGCCTATTCTTTGACCGAGGGTTTTTTCGACGGTTCCTTAGATTCGTCTTTGTCGCCCGCCGCTCCCTCTCCCGCAGGTCCTTTTACCCCCGATATCCCCACTCAAGACAATTCTCTGTTTTCTTCTTCCCAGGATCGCATCGTCGTTGCCCAAGCCGGTCCTACCAGAGAAGATTTACGCCGCAGGGCTTGCGCCGTGGACCCAGCCAATTGCGGCTCAACGCCTGATATGCCCACAACCACAGAACCCAATACCACCGGCGGGAATAATCAAACAGGCTCCAATCCAGGAACCCAAGGACGGCAAGGAACAGGCAATAGAAACGTTGACTTTAACAATGCCATCGAGGGCGAAGGCATTGGCGCAGCAATTGCGGGAATTCCCGCAATTGCCGCAGGCATAGCCCTGCTTTTTACTCCCTTTGCGCTTTTCTCCATCATTCCTTTCACCTACTCCGGCCTTGCCCTCATCGGCGCTCTTATGCGCGGCAAAGAGGGCGCCAGTTTGTTAAACGGCCTTGGCTATTTCGGAGAAGCCATAGGCATTGGATTGGGCGGTATTTTGGCGTCGATGGCCACCACGCTGACTTTGGGTTTGGTGGATACCACGATTGATGACCCCAAATCTTGGAGATCGAAGCTGTTTAACGGCGCCAATATCGCGGGCCGGGTGCTGACCTTAGTGGGCGCAGCCGCCGTTTCCGGTGTTGCCATGGCGGGGCTATTGCCGGTTCCCTTGCCTGCGGCCATAGCCATCGGAGGAGCCGCCGTCGCCAGCGCCGGCGGCCAGGTGATTGCATGGTTTGTCCGGGTAAAAATGCCTCAGGATAAGTTGGAACGTTTGAATAAGGAAAGCGATGCTTTTCGTGCGGAGATCGTTTCTTTAAATAGCGAACGGGCAAGCTTGCAAGTCCAGGCCAATGGGCTCGGGTCTAGATTGCTGTCTGAAGTTTATGTTCCGCTACCCCCTTATCAATCTCCGCTTCTTGAGGCACATTCATTTGGAGACGCTGCTCTTGATCAGCGTTTGGATTCAGCCGAATTCTATCATCGTTCGGTTTCCGGCATCGTCGATAGAGCTCGTCGGAGTACGGCCGCCTTGAGACGCCAAGTCAATGATCTTCAGGGACTAGAGCGAAGTTACAATAAATTAAGAGTCACTCATGAAGAAGGTACTCTGAGGGCCCTTCCCGATCCTCGTTATTGCCGTGGGCCTAACTGCCGCTCAACAGCTGGAGTCGACAATACGCATCCCGATTACCCCAATGATCATGAAACATTGCGGGATTTAGAGGCTTCAGATAGGTTGCGTGACGCTCTGCCCATTTCTTTGTGGCAACCCCATGAACCGGAGGAGCCAAATGCTCCCCCGCAAACTACGAGAGGTTATTTGGAAGATGAGAATCTTCAGGATCCTTATCTTCACCGAGGTTTGGATATCAATGCTTCAAGAGGCACAGCTCTGGTCAGCCATGTGGCGGCAGAAGTTGTTTTTGCTGGCTATTATGAAAGTGATACTGCACGGCAATATGAAGATGTTGCAGACCGTCTCGAAAACCAACGCTCAATCCGTATGAACCCCGCTGATTTAGCAAATATTAGCCGGGGTCTAGGCAATGTCATAGTTCTGGCACCCGCCAGTTCGAATTCCCAGCTTCAAGTATTCCAGCATTTAGGACGCAAAGAGGTTGCAACCGATGCCCAAGGAAAAGCTATTGCTTTTAACACGGGAGATGGCCCTGTTATTATCGGTCGAGATATTCCTGGTTCAGGCATTAATGTTAGTCAGGGAGATAGAGTCTTACCTGGAACTATACTCGGGACGGTAGGTAATACTGGACGCGTTGGTGGTCGCCTAAGTCGCGGCGCAACTGCCGGTACCCATCTTCACTGGGGAGTTATTGAAGTGAATCCAGAAATCAATCCACGCATGCGTGCGCTTAGAGATGGTAAATGGGATGAGTGGGCCCAGCAGTATTCTCCAGGAGAACTGGATAGGTACGGTCAATCCGATAAGCAAGAGGTTTTATATAGAGAGTTAAGAAAAAAATATTTTGAAGCTATGGGTTGGCAGCAATTTGATGATAATACCGGAGAACCGATAGGCGACAGGGGACAGCCGAATGCCGATAAAATTAAAGCTTTT
>JACPAN010000031.1 GCA_016180815.1 Elusimicrobiota bacterium | reverse complement strand
TTGCGAGCAAAGCGAAGCAACCTCAAGAAAGCGATAACTCCTCCGATGAGATTGCTTCCTCGCCCGAGGCTCCTCGCAATGACGGACAAAAGCCTGCCGTCCGATCAGCGGCGAAATCCAAAGCCAAAAAGACACCGGCTAAACCCAAGGCCAAAGCCAAAACAACATCCGCTAAATCCAAGAAAACGGCGGCAACGCCTGCGCCGGTTCAACCTGCGGTTTCCGCTCCCTCAACCCAGACCCCGGCTCCAACGGCCGCGCCTGTCGCCACTCCTTCTATTTCTGCTTATTCCGACCAAGGCCCCAGAGGCGATCAGCAGGATCGCCATGTCCAGGCTCAAGTTAATGTTTCCGTTAAAAACGGGAGAGGGCAGCTCCTGGCTGTTTTTGACGGCCATGGGCCTACGGCCGATGCTTCCGAGAAAGCGGCGCAGAATGTACAGGCCTTATTTGAAGAAAGCCTGACCCAAGCTAAAGGCAATGTGTCTAAAGCTTTAACAGCCATGACCGCGAAGCTTCATGAGCTTCTCAAAGATGAGGAATCCGGAACCACCATGAGCGTGTTGTACATTCCCGAAGGATCAAAGAAGGCTTATGCCGCGGTCTTAGGCGATTCTCCCGTTGTCTGGATGAATGAAAAGGGAGAAGCTGTGCTGGGTCCCGAGCATAATGCCAAAACCAATGAAGCGGAGAGAAAAGCGGCTGAGGCTAAGGGCGCTCATTTCTTGCTAGGGGCTTACTTAGCGAGCAGCAACGGCGGCGGTATGATTCAGCTCTCCCGGGCCCTGGGCAATAAGAGATTGGACGATATCTTAAACCGTGAGCCTGAAATCGTGGAAATTCCCATGTTCCCCGGGCAATCCATCGTCGTGGGATCGGACGGGCTGTTCTCAGGGACGGAAAAACTCACCCAGGCTCAAGCGAATGTCTTGATGGCCAAAGTCAACAAAGGCGCCTCCGCTAAAACTTTGGTCGAAGAAGCCTTGGCCCAGGAAGAGCATGACAATACCACGGCCGTGATCTACAGGGTTCCGAAGACTCCTAAAAAAACCGCTAAAGGGGATTCCGGCAAGTTATTCTCAATAGCCCTGCCCGTTCTTCTCTTTCTCAATAGCCTTGCCCTTGCCCTTAACGAGCCGATGTGGGGATTACTGAGTTTGACCGCTTTCGTGGGCATGGCGTGGTTGGCCCAGAGAGGTTCTTTCCCCTCGATCTGGTCATGGGTTAAAAATTTGAGGCGCAGGAGAGAGGCGGGCTCCCCGGAGCAAGGCCGCTCGATGAAACCCGATGGGGCTGTTTCCTGGAGCAAGAGTGATTTGATGCGAACGACCAAAGAAAAAACACATGCCAAGGCTTTGATTAAAGCCGGGGATGTGCGAGTTATCGCCGGCATTGCCGAAGAGAAATTTGAAGGAGTTTTTGAAGAAGGTTTTCCCTGTCAGGGGGATACAAACACTTGCGCCCGTTTTGCGGCGATCAATGTCGCCAAACTCAACGGGGCCGAGTCCAACGTTAATGATTACTTTGCGAGGGCTCATGATATCGTCGGGCGTGATTATGCGGGGAATTTGGCCTCCGCCAATAAAGTGACCGAAGAGAAAGCGCGGGCAATGTACGAAGAATCCAAGGAAACGACTCCCGAGATCAGGGAAGAAAATTTGGGGATGTTCCCCGGGCAAGTGGCGGAGATGGCCGGCCATGAAGTCGCCTCGGTGTATTCAATGCACGAGAGCCCGGACGAAGAGACAAGAGCGACTTTGGCGCATTATGTGGAAAGCGAGCTGAGCTTAGCCGGACGCGCCGTGTATGTGAGCTTGTTTGACGAAAAGATTCCTCATGCGGTGGCCGTCGTTCAAATGGGCGCCGGTCGAAACGGACATAAATTTTTCCGAGTGGTTGACTCCAATCCTAGAGATGAATTCTATCGCGACCGCTGGATCACCGAGGATAAACTCCAAAAATATATTCGCGGCGTTATGGCCATGGAACCCTGGAGCGAAAGAGACAAAGAACTCCGGCAGGGGAAAACCGCCGCCGGTCGAGCCGCCGGGAGCGGAGAATCCCGGGATGGAAGCTTCTGGGCGGCCTTGAGGATTGAGCGCAGGGTTCTTGCAAAAGATCAGATTCCTAATTTTGACCGGAGAATTTTTACCGAAGACGGCCGCCCCAAAGGCGAACTCATTGAAAAGGCCGAGCGTGTGATTGACGCTTGGAAAAAACATTATCCCCAACGGCCCATCCTTGGATTGTTCATCGGCGGTTCCCGTGTCCGAGGCCATTTTGATCAAAACAGCGACACCGATATCATCATTGTTACCGATCAAAACTTAGAAGTTAAAGAGGGGCCCGGATTTGCTTTTCTCAAGGAGATCAATCCCGGTATTTTTTCTGACCAGGCCACGACGCTTTACGATCCCAAGGAAATGGTCAGCGGTCAGCGTAAATCGAAATTTATCGACCTTTTTGTCCAGGTGGGGCAGCCTTCGCCCGAGACCATTTGGCCCGGTGAAGACTATGTCTACTACGACTTTTTAAATCGCGAGTGGGTCAGCTATATGGGTTTAATGCCCGATGGCGCGGCTCAGGCTCGCGCGCGCGCTTCGATCATCGCCCGTCTCTTGAGCAAGGCCAAGGACTTGGCGGGAAAACTTTGGGGCAAAATTAAGTCGGGTTTTGATTTATCCGATTTCACTCCGAGCGAAAAATCCTTCATTTTGGGCCAGGCGATTTTCCTGTTCGCCATCAGCATTTATTTGGCTTCCATGCCCTTGTTGGTCTATGCGATTACCGGCAGCGCTGAAATGACGGGCGTCGTGCGCATGGTTCATTATTGGGTGCTTGGAATCGGCTCCTTGGTTAGCGGCCGGATCGTCAAAAAAACTCCGATGAAGCGCATCTTAGTCGGCGCCGCTTTGTCCAGAGCCGTTATTTTCGGAATGGTCGGTTTGCTGAGTTTGACCGGAGCTCTGCCCTGGCCCATGCTGTTGGCCTTGGTGGCCCTCAATAGTTTCGTGGTGTCGATTAATCATTTGGTTGATTTGGACACGGGCGGCGCGGCTAAAATTTTCAATTCGGATCAAAAAATAGAAAAGGCCGGTTATCTTTACGACTTCATGTTCAACACCATGATGCTCATCGGCCCTGTTTTAATCGGATTTCCGATCGATTGGCTGGATGCCACTTTTGGTTTGGGCGTGGGCGCGGGCATGGGCTTCATGGCTTTTGCCTCGGTTATGCTCGTCGTGTCTTCAATTTACCTTAGGCGCGTTCAGGTCATCAATGAAGATGCGTCCGCATTCCCCAAATTCAGCTTGAAACAGGTTTTATCCAAACTTGCGCCTGCGGCGAAGCAGACCTTGTTGAAACTTTGGTCCACTGTCAAAACAGTCGTTACTTATACGTTTTTGCCTCGGAGAGGGGTAAAAGCGTTCGTTAATTTGATCAAGAAAAAATATGAGCCGATTCTGGAGAACCGGACGATCCGATCGCGTTTTACCATGTCGACCTTGGAAGAATTCATCAAAGACGCGATCATGTCCGTCGTTGTCCCGACTTATGCGATTGAGATCCTTGGCCTGGGAGCCACGGGCAACGGCCTGTTGATTTCTTCCATGTTTTTGGGCGGATTGCTGGCCTCCAAATTGCTCTTGTCCAGGGCAAAAGCGATGCAGGAGAAAATGGGTTTATACCGGCTCCTGAAGTTTTTGAGCATTTTTGCCTCGCTCGCTTTTGTGCCGGCAGCCGTGCTTTGGGCTGTGCCCACCGGCGGTTTGGCCGTCGGCGGCCTGACCATCCCGGCCCTTTTCTTCGCTGCGCCCGCCGTTTTTTTGATGCAGCTGATGCATAGTCCTTTCAAATCGCGCATGCGCGCCTTGCTTCAGGTCGCCATCAAGAACGATCCTAAGGCTAAAGAGCAGTCGGAGAATATTTTTGGCCTTATGACCGCGATCGAGGTGGGCATGGCGGGTTTAGGCGGCCTTTTATTTACCTGGATGTTTATGAATTCCGGACCTGGAACCGTTCTTTTCGAGGTTTTGGGCGTGAACGCTCCTCTTAAAGTAGTCACCATTGTTTTGGCTTTATTGGCCGTTGTTTACTTTGTCGCCCTTCGCGGCATTAAAAAGGATTTGGAGCCTCAGCCCGTCATCCATAAGTCCGCGGATGGCATGGAAGCCAAGGCCATGGAAAAGCTTCAAAACAATTTAAAGGCTATGGGCTTGGAGCCTTTCCGCACCGAGGTCGTTGAAGGGCCTGCCGACCCCAATCGCCCGACTGTGGCGATTCTAGCCCCGGCCTCTGTTTATAAGCTGGCGATCGCGCAGGAAGGCGGCCGGCAGTCCCCTGGGGACGTGCATTTGGTTTTGGATCCTTCTTGGTTGATTCAGGAGAAGAATTTGGACAACGGCCGCAATCGCCTTTTCATGACGAAAGGACTCATTTTCGACAACAAGGGACGGGCGGTGATCGTCGAATACAAGACCCCGCGCCCCGTCCGTTATTTCGCCAATTTTTACACCATGGGCGCCAATGACCGCAATGACGGCGTCCCGCTTGAAGAAAATTTGGATGTTCCCATGTCCAACTCCGTTCAGTTGGAAAAAATTACCAATGAAAAATTGTGGACCCGGCTGTTGCTCGCCGCCAAAGGCATTGCTGTGCCGGCCACCGTGGCTTTTCTGTTGTCTGGTCATCCGCTGTTAGGGCAAAGCGCTCCACTGGGCGATCCCTCGCGCGGAGTTTTTGCCGCGCCCATGCCCAAAGGGGATGCGGCAAAGGCTCAAATCAGGCAGGCGATCGAACGTTTTCTTGAGAATTACCGGGGTGAAGAAATTGTCATCAAACCTTCCGGGCCATCCTGGCACTCGGGCAAGGGCGTCCAGTTCTTCAAAAGGCATCAGGTCGACGACATGGTCGAGCATGTAGCGAATCTTGCCGGCCATAAACAAATGACCCCTGATGGCGCTGTTTTAGTGGATGCCCGCATATCGCCGCCGCCTCTTTATTTAGACGTTGACAACGGCGGCGACGCTCAGGCTTACAGTGCGGTTAAGGGCGAATTAGTGCCCATGCGCATTATGAATCGACAGGAAATCGCGGCCGGCGTCGAGCCCCACCAAAAGAAAGATTGGAATTTGCGCGTTCTTGTCGCGCGCGCGCCGTGGGGGAGCGGGGTGACCACCGGATTTTTTGCGCGCGCCGGCACTTGGGGAATTCCTACGACCGCGGAGCCGCCCAACGGCGACTCTCGCGATGCGGCGATTATTTTCAAAATCGAAGATGTCGTCAAAACCCTCGCTAAGCAGCACGGCTTATTGTTGACTCAGGAGCAAATTAACGAGTTTATCGATGAAATCGAGGCCCTGGGTCCTAAATCTCTAGAGGCCTTGATGGAGAACGAAGCGAAAAGAAAAAGGGAGCCGGGGGAGCCTTTCCAGGCGCAGACGGATTTTATCGGCTTGGATGTGATGGTTGAGGTGGAAAACGGCCGACTGGTCGCCAAGATCCACGAAGTCAATGATCATGATTCCGGCGGCCAGCGGCAATTGGACATTTTTTATCCTGAGCGCGCCGGCGAACATTCCCGTGAATGGGTGGCCACCATGATCGATCGAGCCCGGCGGGACGCGCTTCGCGGCAAAAAAATCGTGGTCGTGGGCGCGGGCTACAAGGCCAAACAATTTATTTTTGAGCGCGCCAGAGAGCTGGGCGTTAAAGTGATTCTTCTCGATAAGCCGGGGAGTTGGGCCAAAAAACTGGTTCATCAGTTTATTCCTCTCGATACGAATCAAGGCGAGCGGGCGCTCAAAAAAGCCGTCAAAAAGTTAGGGCGCTTCGCTAAAAACGGCGAAATTAACGGCATTACCAGCTTCTGGGAAGATGACATTGTGTTCACCGCCCAGTTGGCTGAGCAATTGGGATTACCTTATCACAGCGTTGCCGCCGCCCAAACCGCCAGGAATAAGTCCCAGACGCGCCGGGCCATGGAAAAGGCCGGACAGCCTTCGCCTAAATCAGTTGCGGTTCGCAATCAAGAAGAATTGGAAGAAGCCATCAAGACCGTCGGATTCCCCGCTGTTTTAAAACCGGCCCGAGGCGCCGCCGCTCATGCCACGGTCCTGGTTGAATCCGCCGAGGAAGCACGAGCGATGTATGAAACGATTGCCGGGCAAGTGAATGTCGAGGTTGACGCTATTTACCGTGAAGGCACGGAAATCATCATGGAAGAATACTTGGACGGCCAAGAAGTGGATGTTGATTTCGTTTTTCAAAACGGCGAGCCAGTCTTCGCTTCGGTTACGGACAATTGGCCGACGCGCAAGCCATATTTTGTAGCCACTGGCTCATCGTTGCCCAGCCGTTTGCCTAAGGACGTTCAGAGCAGATTGGTCGATTCCAGCGTTACCGGCAATAAGACGCTGGGGTTTCAAGACGGAGTTTCTCACACCGAAGCTAAAAATACTTCCCAGGATCCTCGCATCATTGAATTTAACTTCCGACCCGGCGGGATTTATGTGCCCAGATGGGTTAAATCCGTTTGGGGCGTTGATTTGGTCCAGGAACAATTGATGGCTGCCGCCGGCATTACAGGCAAACCATTCAAAGCGTCGAAGCCTTTGACCTACCTTGAGGGGGAATTCATCATCCCTAATGAGAACGTGAGATTTGACGGAGTGGAAGGATTGGAGGAATTAAAGAAGCATCCCGGTTTTTATGATTTGCTTCTGTTAAAGAACCCCGGCGATATTGTGCGCATCCCGCCGGCCGGTTATGAGCGCATCGGCATGTTGACCGCCAAGGGAGCCACAGCAGAGGAAGCTCAGAAAAACCTTGCCCGGCTTAAGGCGATTCTTAAGGTCAAGCAATCCCCTCTATCCAATGTTGAAAACCGGCCCGGCCGCGGATCGCTTCCCTCTTTATTGAGGCGCATCGCGGCTTTTGCCCCTGCGTTTGCCTTTACCATGACCATGTTGATGCCGGCTATGGCCTGGGCCATCCCGGACGGTTGGGAACCGCCGATGCGCGATGGATCGTCCCCGACTTACGGTGGTGATTCGTTTTGGCCGATGGTTGTGATGCTTTCCGGTGTGACTTTGATGTTCGGGATTATCGTGGGCGTCGCGAATGCGGATCGAATTCGTGCCGCCGGACGATGGATAAAAAGACGGTTTTGGCAGCGCCGCCATGGGATCAGTGTTGTCAGCGGAGACAAACCGCAGTGGATGCCCGAAGAAAAGAGCAGGGCCAAACTAACAGCCCATCTTGGCGGCAAGCACTTGATCGCGTTGATTATCGGCGCTTCCATCTTGGGCATGGCCAGCCCGGCATTTGCGGCCACCGGCGCCGTGGCTGCGGCCAGCGATCCTTTCAGCCTTTTGGCCGGTGTCGTGGGCGCCGCCGGTGTTTTGGGAATCGTGATCAAACAAAAAGACGGCAGCCCAACGCCCCAACGAATTGAGGTGTTTAAAAATCATGTTGATGGGATTAAAAAGCATAATTTTTACGATTATTCAGGAGAATTATCTGCGATCAATCATATCCACGAAACAATAACAACATGGCCAGATCATGCCTCATTTGCTTGGATTATTAGTGATCTGAAGTTTCGAGAAAAGCTTGATTATATAGCCAATGCATATTCCGGTGAGCTCAAGGAAAGTGCAGCCCATCTCTATATGTTGCTTGAAAATGTACTGCCCTATGCCGAACTTAAGAAAAAAGCCGAAGAAGAGGCGACGCTCGCCGAATCGGTGAAGAGACGAAGCCAATGGTTCGATCTGTTAAGACAAAAAGAAGCGAATATTCTTGATGCTAAGTCAACGGGAGAACTTGAGGCAGCGCTTAAAGCTTTCGATGATTTTTTACGGCTGGGAAAATATGCCGAGGAGCTTGTTCAAAACAATGTCTCTTTGGACGTTAACCAAAAAATAAGAAAAATTGCTTCCGAAGGTCCTCGGCGCGCTAAAAAATCAGCAGCCAAAATTTTACCGTCTTTGCCTCCCATGTTCGATACACCCGAGGCTTTGGCTGCTTTAACCCAAGGAGAGAACACTTCAAGCGATTTACGAAGAATCGTATTCCACAGAACCGACGATTCCAACGCCCTGGTGCCGGCCGGTGAAACCGGACTTACCGCAGTTGAGCCGGAAACCGAGGAGCAAAAAATCGACCGCTTGGCGATTGAATTTATGAAAAAAGGGCCGGTCGCCGGCTCCTTTGTCATGACCGATGAACGCAGCATGGAAATCAAGAGCGGCACGCTTTATACCGAAACCTTCGGTTTGGCTCCTTCCCTGGGTGCATCGACCTTCGTGCTGCTGGCCGTATTGATGAGCGTTTTGGGTTTAGGCGGGTTTGCTGCGCTGAGCATTCCCATGGGTATCGGGGTCGGCATTTGGGCTCATCGAAAGAAAATCGCGATGCAGGTCAATCAAAGGGAGCTTGAGCAGCTTTATTTAGCGGCCGGGCAGAATCAAAGCATCTACACAACAGTGCTTTATGAAATTTTAAAACGCCATTTTGCTCATGACAGCATGGCGCCTCAACTCGCTCGTTATGCCCAAAGACTTCTTGAAACCTGGGATTCTAAATCAGCCGCCCCTCTTGAGGCCACGGCTCACGCGGTTAAAGCCGTGGTCAACGGCAAATTTCATCTTCTGGAGCCTCGGCAGATCATGGCCATTGAGCGCGCGGCTTCCCAAGCGACTCGGCGTCAATTGGCCTCAGGGAATGCGCCCCAGGATCATTTGCTCGAGGCGGCCTATCAAGAGATCGATGAATTTTTAAGCGGCGACGAGCTTCGCCGAAGAATCGCCGAGCTTCCCGCCGAAAATCAAGAGCAGCTTCGCGTAAGAATTTCAGCCGCTACGGACGGTCAGCTCAGCTTATTTGAGACCACCGCTGCTGTTGAAGAGTCCGAAGAAGCGGAATTGGCCGAATTTCAGGCCGTTCAAAAAAAAAGCACTCGATTAAATAGTTTCGTTCTCCCTGCCCTTCTATTCCCTTTTGATCCAACGTTGGCCATGATGGCCATGGCCGTGGGCATCGTGGGAATGACCATCATCGAAAACAGAACAGAAGAAACGGATGAGGACTTGGTCAATGCCTATCGCCAGGGGAATCGAAAAGCAGGGGAAAAGCTGGCCAAAAGATACCGCGTAAAAGCCATCGGCCTGGCTAAAACAATGGGCGCGGACACAGCAAAAGCCGAAGACTGGGCGCAGGAGGCAACCGCGCACTTGATGACCAAGGCGATTTACAGCTTTCAGGCCGGCTCCAAATTCAGCACCTTCGCTTACCGGGTCATGAAAAATAGAATGCTTGAAGAGATCAGAAAACAAAAAAACCGACCCGGTTGGCATAATTCCGTTTCTTTAGATGATAACGAGCAAGATCAATTCAATAGTAAAGATGAAATTACGCCCGACGCTAATCGTCTTGACGATCTTTTGGCGGACCGGGAAATTTTCAGCAAGGCCTGGGCTCTTTTGAGCGAGAAAGATCAAGCGGTCCTGCGGATGACCGTTTTTGAAACGAAAGGAACAATAAAGGAGACCGCGGAATCTCGAGGCGTCAATAGAATGACGCTTGGCGTACGCAAGCATTACGCCGTTAAAAATTTAAAGGAGGCGGTGGATCGAGTAAAAAATCAAAAACCTGGCTCCCGGACGAACAAGCTCTATAGCGTCGTCTTACCCTTACTGATCGGCTTGAGTATCATTGGATTCGCCTCTCCCGCTTGGGCGTCGGTGGGCATCGTTGATGGTGGAAACTCATTAACGGCTTTTTTGGGAATAACCGCAATCATCCTTGGCGCGGTTTTTTCGGTTGAACAAATCCAAAAATTCCTTTCTTTCCTGCGCGGCGGTTCATCTTTGGATAAAGAGATGGCTTTCGTTCATGACCGGCAACAGGCTCAAATTATTTGGATCGACTTCCCGGAAAGCTCCGGCAAAGCCGTCACCGTCGTCAGTCATGATCTTGATAAAAATCAGATTTTGGTTAATGTCAGGTTCCAAAACGCGCGCCCGCAATTCATTCAGCCGTTTTTAGCCAAGCAGGAGAATTTTTTTGTTTGGAAAGAGCGCGGCCTTGCCGAACCCATCGAACCGTATGGAAGCCAGCCTTTTGTCGAACCTTATATTGAGGCGCATTTGACGCAGTTGGCCGCTTATTTGCGCTACAAAAATCAAGGGGCTTATAAGATTAACAAGATGACTCCCGAAGAAAAACAATTGATGGAGATGAACGAAGATTTGCTCAAAAAGGTTGTTGATGAGGACGGCTTCATCAGCCTTGAGCTATTGGGAAACCATTTACGTGAGAAACTGGGAGCGGGAAAGGTTTCCGCAACCGACCTGGCGGCAAGCGAGAAGGCGAAGCTCGATATTCTCAACTCCCGTTATGAAGAGGAGATGGAGCAATGGGCTTTGCTTGAGGAGCGCATTGAAAAAGCTCAGGGGCCCGAGAAAGACGATTTACGCCAGCAGATCAATGCCAAAACCGTTCTTATCGAGCAAACGATCGAAGGTCAGATGAAATCATCCCAGCAGGCCTTGGCCATGGCCGAGCAAGTTGAGCAGCGTTTCAACAGCGTCACCGCCAAACAATTGGCCCATGCCCAGGAATTGCTTGATGCCTCCAACGAAGGAGGTTCTGCCGCTCAGAAAGTTGATCTTTATTTTCGCAACAGCATCGTTCAAAAACAACATAACGAGTTAGCGGCCATGCCGACCGTTTCGGACCGGTTGGCCAGGCAAATTAGATTAATTCGTTCGGATCCCTCGGGAACCGGCATTTCTTTGAAAGGCTTAAAGGGAGTCAGGGAGGTGCGCATCAGCAAGGGCGGCGTAGGCGGGCGTTTGGCTTACTCCTACGACGGCAAGAGAGTCGTTATTCATTTTATCGGCAAACATGATGATTTTGATAAGTGGCGCCATGACAACGATCACAATGACGCGATCACGCAGGGAATCGACGAAAACGCGCTTGTGCCCCTGGAGAAAAAGAGTCAAGGCGGCAAAACTTACAGCTTGGCGCTGCCTGTTTTTTTGCTTGCGATTGGGTTGCCGATTTTGGCCCTGTTAAGCCTCTTGGTGTTTGCCTATTGGGAAAACCTGGTTCATGCGTTTTTTGGATTGCGGCGTCTTGCCACCCGTTATAGTCGGCAGGCCAAAGCTGATGACGAAACCAGCTATTTAAGGGTGTTGATTAAAGCCGATGAGATGCCCCTGTTGCTTAATATCCCCTCGGACTTGATTGAAACCATTAAGAAAGCGGCCGGGGCTAAGAAGATTCGCGGGACTCCTGAAAATCCGTTGGTTTTAATCGGTTTGGAGCTTATCGAAGCCAAAAAAACCGTCATTCTTAAAAATATCCGCAAACATCCTGTTTTGGACAATATTTCGGTCGGCCGGCTGAGAGCGCAGTTTTTGAGACAACTTTTTCCTGGTTATACGGTCATCGCCCCGGAAGTCGTCGAGCCCAAGGCGGCATCCATATTCCTGAGCAATTTTGAAAATGTCGAGATTATTTCCGTGGAAGGGAAAAATAGTTCTCAAATCCAAAACAAGATCAAGCGCGGCGAGCTTTCCTTAAGGCAAATCATTGAGGAAACAAAACGTCAAAATGCCCTGGGTAAGCCAGGGTTTGCTTACGGTATTCTAAGAATGAGTCTGCGCGGCAGGATACCGGGGGGGCCCAATAGGACTGATTCCGGAAACGGGGGATCAAATTCCGGAGATTCTGAAAATTCCGCAGGTTCGCCAAGCGCAAATTGGCCCGATTCCCTCTTGAGTCCGCATTCCCATTTCGCTCAGTTTAACTCAGCCGTGAACTCCGACGTTGAGCTTGAGCCTCTTGGAGAAGTCGAAGGGGAGGCTTTGTTCGGGCCGGGAATCAATCGCTTAGGCAAGCGTGTCATTGACGTTGTGGGTTTTGAGTCTTTTGAGGGTGGCCGCCGGGGCCCGGCTCCAATCAATGAGTCGATGCGAGGCAAGCTCAGGATGATTCAAGGCGGCAAAACTCTCTTGGCCCTGATCATCGCAGTAGGTATTCTTGGATTTTCTTCACCGGCCTTTGCAGCAACGGGCGGATTAATCGCAACCGGCGGTCTCCCGGCTGAATTAGGCGGGTTGATGACGGCGGCTATCGCCATGGCTGCCGTCATCGGTTTGCGTAAAAAAAAGTTAACCGGCGGCGATGAAATCCCTGGGCATTTGCAGAGCTGGGGAGTCTTTTTCAAACTCAATCATAAAATATGGGGCAAGGCGGAAATCGTTGAATTCAAGACGGACGGCAGCGCGCTTTGGACAAGCGAAGCTCATGATCTTGCCCCGCTGAAAAATCAATTAAGGCTCCTTTTCGGGGATCAATTTGCCCAGCCGCAGGATAGGCGGCAGGTTTTATTGCCGCCGCCTTATGTTTTGAGGGATGCGGCTTGGCAAAGCAAGGGATGGAATTTTGTTTTTCCTCAGGTGCCTTATCAGGAATGGGAGCTTTCGGATCGAAAAATCATCGGGAATTTTTCAAAGAAAATCTATTCCGTTTTCGAGCTTCATGATTTAGCCGTTCATCTGCCCAAGCTGCTTGAACTTAAATCAAAGGAGCTTGCCGCCATCGCGCAGACGGCGTTGGAACTGGAGAAAGTCATCCCAGCGAAGAAATTTGACGTCTTGGGGAGCGCGGCCCTCTTTTTTGATGAGTATGCGGCTGCCAATCGTCACTACCCGGAACCTCCAACCATTTGGTTTGCCCGACGAATGGCGACGCTTTTGACCGGAGTTTACGGCCAAAAAAATCAGGAGCTTTTGGATATTGCCGCAAAATTATCCAAACGCAGGGGTTTTGGCTCGGCTTTGGCTCAAGAGCTGACGGGCTCCAACAGGGAGGGTCCTCAAGCCAAAAGGGGGAAGGTTTACGCGTTTGCTTTGCCTGCATTGATCGCAGCCTTGGGGGAGCCCGGCTGGGCTTTAGTTAGCATGGCGATTTTTGCGCTCGGCATGGTTGTCCTCAACAACCTGGGATCAAAAAGCGGCGATCCCAGAGCGCCGCCGGACGGTTGGAAACATTGGGCCCGGCTTAATAAGGATAACGTCAAAGTTAAAATTAGAAAAAAAGACGGTTGGGCTCAAATCGAAATTTTACCCGGCCGTGAATCTGAAAAATTTCTTACAGGCCAGAAAAAATGGCTCGAAGACCTGGACCTGCCCCAGCCTGAAAATCCCCGCTTGTTTTTAGTCCCGCCGCCCGCCGAGTTTAACGCTGTTTTGGAAAAAGCGGGATATGGCAAAGTCGCTTTTCCCAATAAAGACACGGAGGATAGTTATTTACCCGTCGCTAAACATTTGGAATTGATTCTGGACGGCTATCACACCATCCAGGACTTCAATGATTTTTTGGTTCACCCGGAATACTTCACCAAAGAAAATATCGAGGCAGCTAGGCCCTGGGCCCAATTAGGCATGGACATCATCAAGGCGGCCCGCGCCACGCAAATCCCCGGCAAAAGCGCCGTGGTCGCCGATCGGATCACTTACATGTTGGATTTGTTTTTTGCCGGGGGTTCGATTTTAGGCGAATTCGCATTTCCCCTGAATATTGTCTCGACATGGCCCAAGTCAGTTCAGGTGCGTTTCGCCAAGTTCATTGATGAAAAGGCTCCAGAGGAGTTGCGCCAAATTTTAAACAGCCAAAACTATCGGGAACGTTATGCCTCGCTTCTTGCCTTGGCCCCTGGAATCGAGGCTATGGGTTATGATCCTGAAACTGCATTCGAAGGGCCGGACCCGTCGCTTGAACCCGCTGATCCGAAGGTTTTCCAGGAAGCCGTCCGGCTCGCCCAAAGAGGCGAAGCGTTGACGCGCGAGCAAGCAGAAGCCATTATCCGGCAATCCATTTATGAAACCCGCATGATCGCAGCTGAAACCGGACTCATCGATAGCTTTGATTCATGCCATATGATCGGCCGGTGCAGCCGTTTTCAGGCGGATATTTTCAGGCGCATCGAGCATTATGGAGGAAAATCCTTAAACGTCTACAAAGGAAGCGCGGGCCTTCTCTTGGGACATGAATCTCAAGCGCAGCATGTTTTTACCGTCGTCCATGTTCCTTCTTTAGGGATTGCGTACCTGGTTGATGCAACAGCCAGGCAGTTCTTTACACCCGGAGCTCCCGAGTTTGGTTTAGGGCCTAATGAAGTGGGAAAAGCCATGCGCCAATCTCCCGATGGGGATCATATCGCCGATACCTTAATACGCAACGGTTATATCGAATTAACGGCCGAGGCAGCCGAGGCTTATGCCCGGGGCATGGGAAAGAATTTGGGCTCTGTTTCGATTTCTCCTGAAGATTATGTCCGGCGCTCGACCGGAGACCCGCATTGGAGGCGCAAAGAACTCAATAAAATGTTCGGTCCTCTGCCGTCAATCAAAAAAATTATTAAAGGCAAAACTACGATTGAGTCTAGTGGCGGAAAATTATTCAGCATCGCCCTGCCGGCGTTTTTCATGACTTTGGGAGAGCCGGTGTGGGGTTTTGTCAGCCTCGGCGTTATTGTTTTGGGCGTTATGATGACTCAATCATTTGAGCGAAAACGGATTCATCGTTTTACGCGAGCCGTTGAAGTCATTAAAGATTCGGCCCGGCTTGCCATCGAGGGCAAAGAACATCTCGTTGAAAATTCTCTGCGTGATTTTTACGGTTATATTCCGGAATACCCTCGTGAGGCTAAGAAGGTTTTAGAGGCCTTAATTTTTGAAGAATCCGTCAGAGCCGCTAAAACAGGGGACTTGCCGGCTAAATATTGGCTGGCTGCTTATATCAATGTCGTTATCAGAATGCATATCCCGCAAGAAAGGCAATCGGCCAAAATTGAGATTTTAAATCGTATTTACAATAGGCTCAAAGCTCATGGGATCGGCTCCGCTCAGGAATTTATCGCTGGACTGGAAGCTTTGTTGGAGAATTCAGGCAGAAGCGAGAAGTCAATCGAAAGCGTGCTGCCCGCATCCGAACAGAGACAATCAGATATTGGGTTCATCTCCCGGGAATCTGCCGAAACGAAGGAACCCGGGCCCGCCTCCGTCTCATCAGCGGAGGCAAAATTTAGAAATGTCGACTACAATTCATCCTCATCAGGCAGGTTGCTGAGTCTGGCTTTGCCCGCTGTTCTTTTCGCGGGCGGGGAGCAAACGATGGGTTTGCTTGCGATGGGACTTTTCCTGGCGGGCATGGTTCTCACCGGTAAAAAGGGCAAAAAATCCGGTTCCGAACCGATGGCGCCGCAGAAAGGCGATTCCGTCGTGGATCAGGATGGAAGAGTCGGGGTTGTTGAGGGCGTCGAAACCATATCCTATGGGGAAGTGGTCCGAGTAAAATTGGCCGATCATCAGCGCATGGTGCCCTTGGCCAGATTCCACGAAGTTTTTACCCCGGTTGCCGAAAGCGCTGCTTCGCCGGATGAAATCAAAACAGCGGCCCAGAAAAAGCGGCGCGAAGCCATCGCCCAAAGACTTCGTGAGCATATCGCTTTTTTCAACAATCGCATTTATGACGATATCACCGGGCATCCGGCTGCTGATTCGAAGATTGCCGCGCAATTGAAAGAAATGATGCGCGAAGCCAAAGAAAGGGGTTATTTATTCCGCGGCGAGGGCAGGCATCCTTACGCAAAGAGCGCTTATGACGAATCTGAGGGCACAAAAGAAGGAATTTTTCAGAAAGGCTTAAAATCGCATGGCCGGTATTATTCGGGGGGCCTGTATTTAACCGCTAATCCTCAGACGGCTTTGCAATATCCTGAAGCAAAAACCATGCCCGCCGACTGGGACGGGGAACAATATATCTACCTGATCGATCCCGGATTTATCTACGACGATCCGGATGCCGTTGGTTTTGAGCTTAATGATGAACTGATCGAAGCCGGCGATGTCGAAAGAGTCAGCATTATCGGCATTAAGAAGGCGCCGCAGGAATCCGTTGTTTATGCCATCAAAATCGACGGCCAGACGCAAAAAATTACCCAAGTTTTTAAAAACAACGAAAAATCCAGCCGGGCTTTGCCCCGCAAGAAGAATTTCGGAAAATCTGATTCCAATAAGCTGCTGAGTTTTTCTTTGCCTGTTTTATTTTTTGTCATGGGCTTGCCTGCGTTGGGGATTTTAGCCTTGATTCTTTTTGCTTATGGCACAAGAATAAAGGCATTCGTTTTATCTCGTTTTCGTTCGAAAAAATCAGATATTGGGTTCATCACTCAGGCGTCTGCTCAAAAGCAGGAATCTGAGCCCGCCTCCGTCTCATCAGCGGAGGCAAAATTTGTCGAAGAGTCTCCTGCGGCGGTCGTCGTCAATGAGTTCATCGATGAGCCTGCCGTGGAAAGCCGACCGGATTATTCGTTTCGCGTAAAAAATTACAGCCAATCGGAGCTAGGCGCGCTGCGCGAACGCATGAAAAGCCATATTGAAATCATGCGCGAACAACCTTGGTGGGCCGAAGAGACTCAGGGATATGTTTTCCGGGGCACCGATTATTTGGGCGTCAGCGGGGATTTGAAAGCCGGTTATTTGACGGATTCCGGCTACTATGATGGTCTTTTCGCGGCCCAAAAAATCGACAGCGCCATCAGGTATATGGGCCAGAAAGCCCCGCCAATTATTCTTTTGATGCCCGAGCGTTATTTTGAGGCTGATCCCAGGAGTGTTGACGGCAACGTTCGCCGCGCTAAACGGACCGCTCCGATTCAATTGGTGAAGGCCATTGTTCCGGGTTATGAGCGCCCCATCTCTTATGAGGGACTTAGAAATAAATCCGTGATGGAGCAAGTGTTGCAATCGTTCGAGTCATGGTCGGGCACGAAAAAGATGAAATTTTATCTTCCTTTTCCGACTCGTTTAAGAAGCGCCGTTCGCCGCGGCAGGGAGCTCTTGGCCGTTCGTAGGGAACAAGAGAACGCTGGGGACAATTGGGAATTGACGCCTGAGGCAGAGCAGGATATCGCCTATCGCCAGGGCGTGCTTGAGACATGGCTTCGCCCTCATCATGTTTTAGCTGCGGCGGCGATGAGACTGGCTCAGAACAATGTCAAGGCCGTTGGCGCTATCAACGAGGCGGCCAATAAGGTCAATGAGATTTCCGATCGCGCGCAGGCTGCAGCCTCGGCGTTAATGTTGAGAACGCTGAAAGTTGCGTCGCGCATGGTTAATCCAAAAAGTTTGATGGGAGGCTTGTTGGCTTTGGGCGTGACGATTGCGGATCGTTCCCGTGAAGTTAATGCCCTTCAGGGTTTAACCCCGATCTATGCTCATGCCGGCCTTCAGCGAGCCAAAGATTGTTCCATCCATAGCCTGCTCAATTTTTTCAATACCTTGGCTTTGCAGCAAGGAAAAAAACCCGACCTTAAACTTGAAGAAATTCTTCATGTTTACAAGAGGTTTTTTCCTGATACCAATGTTGAAGCCGAAGGAATGGAAGCCGCTCATTTTGCGACCTTGTCTCGGATGATTGGGCGGCGGCGGGGGGTGCGCACTCACGTCGTTGGTAATCGACGGGCCATTTCTTGGCATCGCGAGCATAAAGTTCCGGTAGTTTTGGATTTAAAAATGGGCGACGGGTGGCATCCTGTCGTTCTTATTGCTTTTAAGAAGCATCCAAACACCGGTAAGGAATATGCCGTTACTCTTGACTCAAACAGCCGTATTCCTGTTTATATTCCTGAAAATTATCTGGAAAAAATGACTCAAGTCGACGGTGCCAGGGCCGTTATCCCGGTTCTTGAAGGTCAAAAACAAGGCAGATTGCCGATTTTGCCTCCTGATATCGCAGGGTTTTAAGCATATAGGACTAAAGCACAAAATTACATGGGGACTTTAGTCCTAGGACCTCTATAGGACTTTATTCGTTTTTCATACCCCAAAGACCCACGACTTTCGTCCTTCCTGACCGTAAAATTTAAAGGATGAACCCCGCCCCTAACGGGAAAAAACAGCGCATATTTAGGGTTAAGCAATTCTTATGCTTAACCATTCTCTCTTCCCTTCTCATCACCACCCCCGGCTTGGACTTTTACCAGGTCTTTGCTCAGGTGATCATGGTGGATGGCATTGCGGTGGATTGCTCCAATCAAAGCCACCCGGCGTGCCCTTCGGAGGGCTCAA
>JACPAN010000030.1 GCA_016180815.1 Elusimicrobiota bacterium | reverse complement strand
TTCAAAAGTATACGAAAAAGTAAACCTCGAAGACAGAATAGCAAGCCTCAAAGACGGAGGCGGCACACTCATCGGTATAGGACTAATAAAAGCAATATCACTGCTTGACGTCGTCACAGGAAGCAAAAACATCATTCTCATTTCCGACGGCAAAACCCAGGCAGGAGGCGTTGCAGAAGAAGCGGCAAAGGCGGCAAGCAATGCAGGCATACGGATCTACACCGTAGGTGTGGGCCCGATTACGAACGAAGAATTCATGACCCGCATTGCTGACATTACCAACGGTATTTACTTCAGAGCAACAGAACGGTCACGGCTCAAACTCCTCTTCGGCAAACCAGAAGACCAGCCGCCCGCAGGAGGCCAGCTCGGACTTGCCATCCTGAACTCCAACCACTTTATCACGGAAAACCTCGAACTTAACGCGCGCGTATACGGCTACAATGCAGTAGCGCCCAAAACAACCGGCCGCCAATTCCCCGCTTCATCTTTCAACGACTCGATTTTTGGCCCGACGACCTTGACGCGCTTGGCCGGTTTTTCCTCGGGTAAGCCCTCAAGCGCAACGGCGATGCGCCGGGGCGTGATCCAAACCCGCCGGCGCGCCGGGGCAATCTCGTGCGATTTCAGCCAACGCTCGACGGCATCGCTAAGCCAGGCCCGCGCCAAAGGCAAAAAACGGGCCGGGATGTCTTCCGTTTGAAGTTCGAAAAGAAACTGATGGCCAACAGCCGAACCCGCGCGTTTCATGTTTGAGGGGCCGCCTGAGCTTGCGGTTTATTTTCCGGTTTCTCGAATCCCTTAAGATAGGCCGCGGCCACGGCCTTGGCTGCGGCGCGGGTGCGTCCGATCAAGCGGTTTCTTTCTTCCGCCGTGATTGCGCCCCGGGCATCCAAATTGTTGAAAATTTCGGAACAGCGCATCACCGACTCATAAGCCGGCAGGATCAAGCCTTCCTCGGCCAGGAGTTTGGCCTGATGATTGTAATGATCGAACAGCCCGAAGCCATGGGCGGCGTCAAAACGCTCGAAATGGTACTTGGAAAATTCTTTTTCCATTTGTTTGTGAAAAATATCACCGTAGCGCACCCCGTGATCCCAGACGATATCGAACACGGAGGCCGCGTTCTGCAGGTACATGGCGATGCGCTCAAGGCCGTAGGTGATTTCAACCGGAATCAAGGGCAGCTCAAAACCCGCGAAGCTTTGAAAGTAAGTGAATTGGGTGATTTCCAAGCCGTCCAGCCACACTTCCCAGCCCACGCCGGAAGCGCCCAGCGTCGGCGACTCCCAATCGTCTTCAATGTACCTGAGCTCATGCTCCTGGGCTTTAAAACCCAAAATGCCGAGCGACTCTTCGTAAAGACGGCGGACGGTTTTAGGCGCGGGCTTTAAAAAAACCTGATACTGGTAATAGCGGCCCAAGCGATTGGGCGAATCCCCGTAACGGGCGTCGCCGGGCCTGCGGCAGGGCTCCAAATACGCGGTTTGATGCGGGGCCTCATCCAAGGCCCAAAAAAACGTGTACGGGGAGAATGTGGCCGCGCCTTTGGGCAAATCCCAAGGAAAAACATTGAGCGCGCCGCGGCGGCGCCAAAATTCATCCAAGCGCCGGACAACGTCAAGAAACGTGGGCGGTGTTATGGCCATAACGAATACCGGAAAGGCCCTGAGCGTAACCGTCCAACAGACGCAGCGCGGCTTCCGGCGGCGCAGGCTCATCCGCCGGAAAAACGCCTCGCTCAAGGCTCCCGCAAATCGCTCTCATCTTAGCATCTAAGAAGCCCCTCGCCGGTTCGGAAGAGGAAAAACGCCAGCCGGAAAGTTCAAGCATTTTGAGCTTAAAACCCAAAGCCGGCCAAGCGGCCTCTTGGCAGCCGCCGCAGGTCAAACGGGACAAGGTTTCCAAAAGTAAAAGAAACTTCTCTTCGGACCGGGTGTCATAAGGCGTCAAGAACATCTCCCCAAAACGCAATAAGCCGAGCATGGACTCGAATAAAGCGAAATCCCGGCGAAGCCCGTCAAAAATCTCGATGGTCCGCCCGGTCAATAACTGGGGCAAAGCTGAGACATCAGGGCGCGCCCAGCAATGAAGACGGGCATAGATGCCCGGCTCTTTTAAGATTTTAAGCCTGGATTGTCCCCGCCGGACGCCCCGCAAAATCAAATTCAACAACCCGTGCTCCAACGACAACACGCGCACCAGGGCGTCATATTCGCCCAAGGGTTGTGAGCTCAACACGATCGCGTGCGCGTCAATGTACACCAAAACTCCTATCAGATCCTTCGACTCGCTTCGCTCGCTCAGGATGAATTAAATGCATGTCCGGTAGGACATGCATTTAATTCACTTATATTCATCCCTGATGTCGCCGACGATATTCTCCAAAATATCCTCGAGGCTGATGATGCCCTTGACCTTGCCGGATTTATCCTTAACCAGGGCGATGTGGATGGCCTCCCTTTGGAAGCGCCGCAAGACCTGCCCCAGACGATCGTTTTCATCCACGGCCGGGCAATCCCTGAGCGTGTCTTGCAGATTCAGCAACCCCGATGTGGCGAAGGTGAACAAAATGTCTTTTGCATAAAGAATGCCCATGGTTTGATCCAGCGTTCCGTCGCGGCTGACCGGGATTCTGGAATACCCGGCCGCGGCCGTCAAAGCCACGATTTTTTTCATGTCGCTTTGACGCGCGTCGAGCGCGAAAACGTCCTTGGCCGGACGCATGGCCTCCTTGACCCGCCGCGAGGAGAAATTCGCCATGGTTTCCAGAATCAACCGCGATCGCGGCCGCAAGTCCTGATTGAGCTCAGGATCGGCCAAGAGCATTTTAATCTCCTTGGCGGTGAAGGGATAGGCCAAGGAGCGGGGCAAATGCAAATTTGTCAGACGCTCGAATGAACGAACCAGCGGAGAAAGCACGCGCCGCAAAGCGACCATCGGCCCATATAAAGGAAGAAGAAATAAAAGCGCCACTTTGTCCGGGAAGCGCCTGGCCAGGAGTTTGGGCAACAGCTCGCCGAACAGAAACAAGGCGACGCCCACCAATAAAGGAGTGAACGGGACCTCTTCAAAACGCGTCAATCCCAGCACGCACCACAACATGGAAAAAGCCGCGTTAAAAACCAAAAGAACGGTCAAAAAATAAGTCGGGTTCTTGCGCCACTCCGCGAACATATACGTATAAAACCGCGCCAACGGCGCCGACAAAGGACGGCGGCCGAGGGATTTGACGAACTTCTTTTCTTCGGCGAACGAAAGGGTCAGCAGCGCGGTTTCCAGCGAGTTGGAGCAGGCAAAACCGATTAAGGCCGCGAACGCCAGTCCGTCGCTCATCATCTGACGGGCTCCCGGGTGGGCCGGGGCGGGCGTTTTCTGTGCTCGAATTCATCCAAAATTTCCCCGGTGATCTCTTCAAGGCAATCCTCGGCCGTGATCAAGCCGGTCCATTCGTTGCCGTCCGTCACATAAGCCACCGGATAGCCGCGAAACAAAAGGTTGATCACATTAATCAGCTTTTGCCGCGCGTGGACGGCCGGGATGGGCCGCAGAATCAAACGCTCGGCCAATGCCCCGCCCTCCATGTCCAGAGATGAAGCGGCGCCGCCCGCGAACCCTTCGGCCAACATGCCCAGCATATCCTTGATATGAAGATAGCCGGCCGGAACGTCGTTCCAAAGAGCCAGCGTCCGGGTATGCCCGTCCGTCATCAACGTGAATAGAACGCGTTCTTTCTGCGGCGAGCCCGGCGGCGCTTTTTTAAACGATTCCCAATTCACGGTGGATACCCGCGAGCGAGGGGTCATCACATCCCGGACAAGGACGTCTTTCAAACGCAGGTAGCGGCCCATCATATCCATCACCCCGCGCTCAAGATCCAAAACCTGAGAATCAACGCTCGCGCCGCCTAACCCCGAAGGCGCGACGGTTTGGGCCGAATCAACCAGCTCGCGCAATTCCTCCAGGGACAGGTACACCCCCCTGCCTAAGGTGCCGGCCGCCTGAAGCCGCGCGCCGGAAAGTCGGGCGATGGCTTTAAAGAAAAAATGCAGGAAGGGATAAAAGGGAAGAAGCAAGCCGTAGAGAATCCTCAAAATCCAAACCCCCAAAATGCCGTGAGACAGCTTGCGGCCCAGCACCTTGGGATAGATGGTCAAGAAAAAAAGATTGACCGTTCCCCCAAAAACCCAGGCCGCCAAATCCCGGACCGTCTCGATCTCAAACCACAGGGCGAGCCACGCCAATAGCAGCCAAGCGAACAGCACTTCCAGCATGTTTTGGAAAAAGAGAAGCAGGGTCAGGTATTCTTCGGGGTGATCAAGCCAACGCCGGGCCGCGATCCAAAACGGGCCGCCGTAAATCGCCTTCAGGCTCTTAAGCTTGGCGACGGAAAGGCTGGTGATGGAAGCCTCGGCGAAATTGACGACGGCCATGGCCAGAGCGCAAAACGCCCATGCCCAAGCCAAGGCCCAAGGAGAAGATAAAAAAACGCTCCCCGCCCCTAAAAGATCAGAAGGAAAAGAAGGACTCGCGATGCTTTTAGTTTAGCACCAATGGCCGCCCTTATCCAGGCCGGCCCCATTCCGGTGACGCCTTCGCCAAAGACACCAAAGAATTGAAGGGTGGTTGTCTTTACTCCTCTTAAACAACTAAGAAACTAAGCTGCGTCCCTATCTCCTATTAATACCTGACCCCTGTTGACTGGTTCAAAATAGCGCCCGTTCATGCTATCCATTTAAAATCAAGCCTTTTGTGATGCAAAGCGCAATCTCGCAAGTACAAGTTGATCAAATTCTGGTAAGGCATTCCGACTTCGGTTGCCAGCTTCTTAAAGTAAAACACGGTCCCTTTATCCAGACGAATAGTGATGGGCTGCTTGAGCCGGGATAGGTAGGGATTCCTTTCTCCCTTCATCTTCGAGAAATCATAATGCTCTCTCATA
>JACPAN010000029.1 GCA_016180815.1 Elusimicrobiota bacterium | reverse complement strand
GTTGCCGCGAGGCTTACGTGCCCTGTGGGCACGCCGCGCCTCGCGGCGCCTTGCCTCGCTCCAAAATTGCCCCGGCAAATTGATCATTAATTCCTTAACGGACCCTTATTGACGACTTCGGCGATCACTTCTTCTTCGGACTTGTTTTGAGCTCGGGCTCTGAAATTCAAAATCAGACGATGCCGCAGAACAGGCGAGGCCACACGAAGCAAATCCTCGGTCGACGGCGCGTTGCGGCCGCTGAGAATCGCCCTGGCTTTGGCGGCCAGCACCAAGGATTGCGTGGCGCGGGGCCCCGCGCCCCAGGCCAAAAATTCCTTGACGATGGCCGGAGACGACGGATCCTGAGGCCGCGTGCGCCGCGCAATGGCCACGGCCGCATCCTCGACATGATCGGCGGAAGGCACCTGGCGCACCAAATTTTGGATTTCCAGGACATCCTGCGCGCTCATCACCTTGGCTGCGCAGGGCAAATCAGCGGCCGTGGTGCGCCGGACGATGGAAAGCTCCTCCTCGGCGCTCGGATAGCTGATATTGATTTCAAAGAAAAACCGGTCCAGTTGAGCCTCGGCCAAAGGATAGGTGCCCTCCTGTTCGATGGGATTTTGCGTGGCCAGGACGAAAAAAGGCTCAGGTAAAGGGTACGTGACGCCATTGTAAGTGACCGTGTGCTCCTGCATGGCCTGAAGAAGCGCGGATTGGGTTTTGGGCGGAGTCCGGTTGATTTCATCGGCCAACAACAAATTGGTGAAGACCGGGCCTTTGACGAAACGAAAGCTGCGCTCTTTGGTTTTTTGGTCTTCCTCCAGGACCTCGGTGCCCGTGATATCCGAGGGCATCAGGTCCGGGGTGAACTGAACGCGCCGAAACTCCAGGTCCAGGGCTTGGCCGAAGGTGGAGACGATGAGGGTCTTGGCCAAACCCGGCACGCCCACGATCAAGGCATGGCCGCGGCAAAACAAAGCGATCAGCAATTCTTCGATGACCGCATCCTGCCCGACGATGACCTTGGCGATCTCGGCCTTCAAACGGCCGACGTTCTCAAGCAGACGGTCGAATTGATTGTCCCCCCTCGCCACTCCTCTACTTTAGCTTGAATGAACCATCCGCTCAATAGGCAAAACGCCTGAGTCATTTAGGGTCCGTTAATCCCGCACGATTGATCCGCAAGGCAAGAAACCCGGAGGCTTTTAAGAGCGTACACATCCTGGCCGTCGACTTGCCGCTCATTCAACAAGATCATGGCGCTGATCCGGGTGACGGGCCGGCCGCTCGTGTCGTCATAACGGCTTAAATCAAAATCTCCTAATTCTTCGAGCCGTCCGCCGTCGAATCCCGCGCGCAGAATCAACCGGTCTCCCTGCCGGATGATGCTCATCACAAGGAATCTGTTTTTGCTCGTCACCGGGATTTGTTTGTCCGAAACCGAACTGCCGATGGCCGAGGGCCACCAGCCTTGGGGGCTGGGGCTATAGCCGATTTGGGCGCCGCGGGGACCGCCGGGCTGGCGCAAATCCCCGGCATCGACGGTCAAAGCAAACGTGGTCCGGTCCGGTGAAATATCCTGCCAGTTGCTGAGTTTGGACCGGTCAAGATCAAGAATCGCTTCGACGTCAACATCTCCCTCGATCGCTCCCTCCCAGATCAAACCCTGTTCGGCATATCGCCGGCTTTCAGGGATGACGCGCGGCTGCTCAAGATAAACATAATCCTCCTGCCAACGAACCTCCCCCGCTACGGCAAAATTCTTGGCGGTTAAGGGCAGGTGTTGAGCGCCGGCCAAAGCCGGCCGCGGACCGGAATCTCCCGCATGCCGGCGCCGCACCGTGTGGATGCCCAACGCAGCCGCTAAAAGCGCGCAAAGAAAAACTAACGCCTTTTTCTTCGTTTTACGCCGGCCGAAAAGAAAAAATAAATAAAACGCCCCAGGCCCGCCGATCAAAACAGCCATAAGCCCGCGCAATGTCTGATATTCGCGAAGGTCGCCCAGGCCGCCCGAGCCCGGGGAATATTTGAGCCATCGCCAAGAATCCGGTATGAAAAATAAAAATTCATGCACGGACGCGATGATCAACAACAAAACCAAAATAAAACTGAGCCCGGACAGCGCGTCTTTTAATTTTTCAAGCAGCCTCTCCCTCGGCGAACCAGGGCCGCCCTGCGAGTCCTCCGGCATCATTGATAAAAGATTAGCAGACCTGGCTCTTGTTTGCTTTCCCCAAGGCGGCCAAGATGGCTATACTGTCGATAACGGCCAAACAAGACTAAACTTAAAATGGAGGCTTTATGAATCTTCCCAAGGACGACCCGATTGTCGTGATTGACGGCGTGCGCACGCCGATCGGCCAGGTCTCTAAATCCCTATCCGAGGTCGCGCCCGCGGATATGCTCAGCGCAACGATCAAAAATCTGGTCGCCAAATTAAAGATCGACCCTAAAATCGTCGACAGCGTCGTGATCGGCTGGGTCGGCCAAGATGTTTCCGCCCCCAATATCGCGCGCGTGGTCACGCTGAAAGCCGGACTGCGCACGGAGATTCCGGGCTTTACCGTTCAATGCAATTGCGTTTCCTCCATCGAGGCGCTCTCTTCCGCCGCCAGAGTCATCGCCACCGGCGAAGCCGAAGTGGTTGTGGCCGGAGGCGTTGAATCCATGTCCACTTTTCCTTACACGATTACCGGCTCCCGCTCCAATAAAGCGCTGCGTTCGTTCCAGACGGTCAAAGAAAACTGGGCTAATTTATGGCAGGCCGACGGCGTGAAAATCGCGGACTCGACGGAGCAGGGGCTCACCGATCCCGTCAGGCTCGTCAATATGGCGGGCACCGCGGAAATCTGCGCGCAGATGTACGACGTGTCCCGCGATGAGCAGGATAAATATGCGCATGAGACCTTCCGCCGCTGCTTAGACGCCCAGGAACGCGGTTTCTACAAAACCCATACCCAGCCGTATCAAGCCAACGGCCAAACGCTTTTGGAAAAAGACGAATATCCTTATCTGCGGGCCTCGCTGGTGGCGAAACCGGCGATGATCGCCAAGGCTCCGGTTCTCTTCGACAGCCCGGCCTATACCTTCCAAAATTTCTGGAAAGACTTCGGCCAATACATCGTGGACAAGCCCAGCCCCAACGGATCAGGGCGGGCGACTGTGACGCTGTTTAACTCCTGCCCGCGCTCCGACGGCGCGGGCGCGGTCTTGGTCACCAAGCTCTCCAAAGCCAAGGCGCTCAAGCTTCCCGTGGCGGCCATGATCCGCTCCTGGAGCTTTTACGGCAATGACCCGGCGCACATGGGCGTGGGCCCGGCCTTAGCCGCCGATGAAGCCTTGAAACGGTCGAACTTGTCCTTCGACAAACTCGATCAAATCGAGCTTCACGAACCGTTTGCGGCCACCGTGCTGTCTATTTTTAAGCTCGGACAAAAAAAATACGGGCATGACTGGTCGGCCAAGTGGCAAGAGAAAAAACTCAACCCCAACGGCGGCACCATCGCGCTGGGGCATCCTTTGGGAGCCACGGGCATCCGGTTGTTCCTGAACCTGGCTTACGCCTTCAAGGAAAACAGCGGTTCAAAATACGGGCTGATTGCCGGCTGCTCCGGCGGCGGCGTGGGCGGGGCCATGATTTTCGAGAAGGCCTAACCAACAGCGGACGGCGAACACTCCGGCGGCAAGCCGCCTCAAAGGCTGTTATCCTATGAAGGATGCGTGACTTTTTATTTCTTCTTTTCCTGACCTGCGGGCTGATTCTTCCGCTGTCCGCCAATAATTGCATCCTTGACCAGCGTCTGCCCAGGGGATTCCCCGCGGATTTCACGCTTTGCTGGTCCGATCCAAACTACCGGGTCGGTTCCGTCAACGTCATCAATTTACTGGGCACGCCCGAAACTTATCAATTCCTGCGATACGGCAATCCCATCACCGGAGTTTTTCTCAACACCAAAATTCGCAAAAGCCGCTTATTAGTCTACAGCGGCCGCATTTATCTTGAAATCGATCCCACCTGGCTGCGCCCGGAAAGCATTCGCGGCGAAGTGGAACGATTTCAAATTCGGGCCGGACAGGTTTGGGATGAGCGGCATGAATTTTTGGATTCCATCCGCGCGGAAACTAAATGGAGAATAGTCACGGGCTCGCCGGGGCGTTTTCGCATCGACCTTCTTGAGAAGAAGGGCCCGAATCTCACGGAAAGCGTGGACCTGTCCCAAGCGGCTGCGCCGGACGCCGGCACAGGCACCGGCAGCGCTCCGACGCCGGGCGCGGAAACAAACGACTCAGGATTGACCGCGGACAGGCTCAGAGCCATGAGCAACAGCGAAATCATCGATGGACTCGCCGCCGAAGCTCCCGATGTCGTGATCACCGGGCGCGGCATCCGAGTGCCGGAAAACGCCGAACTTCCCGAAAATGCGGAGGGTTTGATCTGGGAATTAACCCGAAGATTTGAACGAGAGGCTTTATCGGAAATTCAGCAAGCGACGGGTTGGCCGGTGACCGAAGGGGATTGCCAGGTTCATTGTTATGACATTGCCTCAGGAAACTACACTCTTTACGGAACCTATCCCCCAAAAGGACTTATGGCCTCGGGCTGGACGCCGGATTCCTGCGAATATTGGCTGATGTCCGGCCCGACCTGCTATTGACCTATTTTTTCTTAAAGTAATCGGGGAGTTTGCGCGCGGCGATGATGCCCATGGCCGCGGCCCCGGCCAGCGCGCCGACAGCCACGACATAGGGGACTGGAGCCGCAATCGCCATGATTTTCAACAACAAAGCGGCGCAGACGGCCGTAATGCCGACCATATTGAGGGCCATGACGATCGTATTTTTTTCATCAACGCCCCCAAGAAACGTCGCCACGGCAAAAAGCCCCAAGCCGAGCGCGATGCCCCCCATCCCCAACAGCGCAGCCCATTCAAGCGAAGCGCTCAAACCGGTCAAATAGGTTGCGGCTCCCAAAGTCATGACGCCGATGCTGGCCGCGGTCAACCCATTGGCGAGAGCGAGCCGTGAATCTGATTGACGAGAAGCGGACGATCGGGTTGAATTTCTTGATGCGGGATCGCCGGATTCTTGATATTGCGGCTGGGCCGGCGGCAGCATAAAAGGCAACTGCGGCTCTTCGACGGTTTCTCCGTCAAAATAAGAACCTATTTGCGCGGCTTCGCGTTCCTGCGGACTGTTGAGATCAGAAGGGAGGCTTGCGGCCCGGACCGAGAACGCCGGGATAAAAATTAAAAAGGCAAAGCCGGCTATCTTCAGCGTGCCCCCGCCATCAAGCCGATCAAGGCCCCGATCCCGGCGCCGACGAGAATGCCGCCCACAACAACGCCGGCCGCAACCAACGCAGCAATACCCCAACCCAGACTTGTTCCGGCAATAATTCCCCAAACAGCGAACGGAGCTCCGATAATGCCCAGGATCAGGCCCACGAAACCTCCGCCGTTGGCAAAATCCTCAAATTTAGCGGATGACTTTTCGGCAGCCGGCTCCTTGGGATCGGGACGCTCATCGGTAGAACGCCTGCCGTCCTGCGGCGATCCTTCCGTCTCCGGGATAGGCTCGGGCCGGGAGTCGGGAGCAACCGGCCTCCTTGAACCATCATCACCGCGGCCGCCCCGGTCAAAAGTGGACTCAAGGGCGATCCGATCATTGATGGTTTGATCATCGGCCCAGGATGAGCCCACGGCGATTGTAAAAATAAAAAATAGCGAAAATTTTAAGGTTCGACTCATGGAATTTTGCTCCTTCAGCAGCCCGACAGGGCCGAGTGCCTATATTATCGCTTATAAACAATCGGCTAAGTAACGTCGGAAATCAAAAAAGCGATAAAAAAAGCCGTGGCCACGCCCATGCCCACAAGAGCCACGAAACCATGGGTAGGAAAAATAGCCATCAGGATGCCGGCAGCCAAAACCGAACCAATCGTTAAATTGAGAAGCGTCCAATTGGGTGAATAAGCCTCTTCGGCCTCGGCGGAAACCGCGCCGGCGACAGGAACGTTCGCTGAAGACCCAGGTTGATCGTTGTTTAGAGCCGAGTCATTGTTATTTTCAATTTTGGAAGAACCGCCGGAGAGAGGAACCGGGCTGCCGGCGCCTGCGCCAGGGGGCCCTTGGTCAAAAGTCTTTTGGGCGTTGACGTATTCTTGATCCGTGGAATCCTGGGCCATGACCTGATTGATCAGCAGGCCGGCAACCCCCAACGCCAAACAAAACCTCATGCTTTAAATTTAACCGGACCGCGAAACGACCGGCCTGGGTCTTAAGTCCCTAGGCGCCCGGGACTCCCGTCAGGGCGCATCAATATTCTGAAGATTTCCGGAGGTTTGGAATAAACTTTCCAAAGCGCGCTCAACGGCATCCATCGCCGCTTTGTGAGAACCGACGATAACCTCAAATTTTCTGGTCTGATGGTTATAGATCGATACTAACGGCAACATGGGGGCCAGATCGGTTCTCGGATTTTCATTGACGTTATACCTGTAGAACCTGACCATCCCTCGATAGTCTTCAGCCAGAGCATCCAATTTATTTTCCATGATGCGGCAAGGAGGGCACGGCGCCCAAAATTCCATGACAACCGGTTTATCCGTCAATGCCAACGTATTGAATAAATCCTCCTGGCTGCCGTGAAAATCCTCCCTAAGCGCAAACATCGGGCCTTCAAGCATTTCATCGAGAATCGGCTTGATATTCGCCTTGTTTTTTTCGAGCTCCGCATAAGCATCGGTTTGCCTGCGCACCAGCTTCCCATGCTGGTAGAACAAAAGTTTGGGGATGGGCACATCCTCGGGCAGCGGATCATCGCCGACATTGACTTTTAAAAACAGAATTTTGCCCCGGTACTCCCGGGCTAATTCCTCAACAGCCGGAGACAAAGCCTGACAGGGTCCGCACCAAGTCGCCCAATAATCAACCACCACCGGAACCCTGGACTTGGCGATCAATTCCTGGGCCTTGGTCTTGCTCACTTCTTTGGCATACGTCCTTTTCTTCGCCTGGCCCAGGCGAACGGGGGACTTCTTCCCCGGCTGTTGTTGATTCGTCTGGTCAAAATGCCCGCGAACCTTGTTCATTTGTTGATTGGCCGGTGTCTGGGAAAAGACAGGCGTCAATGCAAAAATAAAGGCGAGCACGCCGCCTAAAGTTTGTTTAACGATACGGCTGTTTTCATGCATATGTATTCTCCTTCGTTATTTTTTTCATAAAAATTTCGTCAGCGCCGAAGGCTCAGAGACATCACCAAACCCCCGATGCCGACGATGGTCAACCCCATTCCCAAGAGACCCAAACCGCCGGAGCTAAGCAAGGTGGCCACATAAAAAGTCGTGGCGCCCATGGGCAAAACAATCATGCTCGCGATAAACAGCGGCCAGCGGCTTCGTCCGAAATCAAAAGAATCCGAATCGTTCTGATTTGAGATCACCCGCCTGGGGCTGATCTTTTGTCCCGCATCATCGGTTGATTGAGCAGGCGTTTGCGAATATTCGTCCTGAGAGGCCGGTTCCGGAAAATCAACTTGCTGATCAGGACAATTGAGATTTTTCCTCCGGGGCGCTGTGCCGTGCATCAGGGCATCGATGATTTCTTTATCCTCAAAAGCGTCGACCCCGGTGCATGGCGCTTGGGTGGAGGAGGCATCAGAAAGAGCGGTTGATTGAGCCAGCACAGGCCCTCCGGCAACCCCTCCCGACAGCAAAAAAAGACAAAAGAGAATCTTCATTCGCGCTCGCCAATCTCTTTTTCAATCGCTTGAATCTCACCCTCGGCCAGCGAAGCTTGCTCGCTGGCCCGCTCAGCAGCATCTCCTGCGGTCCGACTTTCTTCGTTCTTTTTTGAAGCTAACACACCCATGACAATCGCTGCAATCCCAAAAGCGGCCCCGATACCCAACAAGAAGATACCGGCCCCCGTCCACAAGCCGCCGATCGCATATCCCACGCTGTAAATGGACAGCCCCGCGCCAATGGCGCCGGCCGCGCCGGTGCCATACCATAAACCTGAAGCTTGTTTGCGGGCGGTAGCGGAACGCTCGCCCTCTACCTTAGCGATGTATTGCGACCCATAAAGCTTGACGCGAGCTGCGTGAAGCTTTAATCTCAGCTCTTCCTGCCGCTCCTCTTGACTCGGCTCTTGTTCATGGAATGAAGAACCATCGTGACCTGGTTTAACCGGAGCAATGCCCAAAGCGTCCATAACGGCACCGGCTGCATCCATCGTTTTCATGAGCGCCTCATGGCTTTTCTTGATGTCGGGAACCGGTTCCGGCGCCTGTTGAGCAAAACCCAACACGCCGGAGAGAAACAGCGCCCCAAAGGGACTTCCCGCGGTTACAATTATTTTTTTTGTACGTATTTTCATCACTTAACCTGGGCCGCGAAACGCAGCATTCGTTGCAGCATCGGTTTAAAATGAAGCCCCCACGGCGCTCCCAGGGGCAGGGCTTTGCGAAGCGCCTTGCTGACCGAAAGCTCGACGATTTGAGCGCCGGCCAAAGCCGGCGGCGCGATCTCCTTACACGCGGGCACAATCTTGACCCGCAACCACATTCCCCTGCCCTGCTCCACACGCATGGTCATCTGGCTAAACTCCGCACCATGAAAAATCCAGGGATTGGGTCGCGTTTTCGTTCCAATGGCAAGCCTAGTCGCTTTACTCTCCAAGGCCTCGGGAGCAGCGAGTGGTCCTTCGAAAAATTGCCCAAGCTCAAGGGTTCTTGTTCCAAAATCAGGACGCTTGTACTTTCCCTTATTATGAACCGCATCCATCATTTTCTGAAGCTCCCTAGCGGACATATTTTTATCCACAAGATCCACCGGTTGACCTAATTTTGGGGCTCCGGCGTTCAATCCAGCCGCCGCCCATCCCAACAAAATTGCCGTCATCAGTAT